>DAHVZZ010000362.1:0-2900 GCA_027323785.1 Acidobacterium sp.
TTCTCCGCGTGCTCGAGCAGTCCCTGCCGCAACCGCTGCGGGGCTTTCTGGCGCGCGTCCTCCTCGACCCGGCGATCGGCATCCCGTTGCTGGCCTGCCGGGCCAGCGGCCAGCACCATCATGCGGAGCCCGGTGGCCTCGGGGTCCATTGCCTGGAGAACCTGGACCTGGTCGGCGCCACCGTGCGGCGGACGTTGCCGGACGACCCCGACTCCGTGGCCATCGCCCGGATCGGCTACTTCCTGCATGACCTCGGCAAGATCCGCACGGTGGGTGGCACGGTCCGGCCGGCGCTGCACCATGTGGTGCGCCATGAGATCCACACCCTGCTCCTGCTGGCGCCGCATCTGGAGTGGCTGCGAAGCCAGTCGTCCGAACTCCATGCCGCGCTGGTCCACGTCCTGGAATACGTGGCGACGCCGGCGGCATCGCGGACCCGGGCGCGCTACTTCCCCGCCGAAGTCGTGGTGCAGTTCGACCAGTGGAGTGCAGCGGCGCACGCCCGCAGGGATCTCAGCGCACTGTGTCGAACAAGTGGTACGCGTCGAGCGGAGGCGGGATGAGCCCCACAGCTTGCAGTCCGCCCGAGTGCGTCCTGATGACAATGTCCGTGGCCCTGATCGCCGCGCGGGAGGTGACCCATGGCCCGTAGCCGTCGCAAGCCCCGCGTTTCCGATGCCCGCGCGCACCCGCGTACGGTGGATGACGCACAGGAATACGCATTGGCATGGATCCCGTTCGACCAGCTTGTCCAGTGGCGAACCTGGGCCCGCATGCTGCTGGGCTTTGTGCTGGCCTGCGCGTACGTCAGCCTGACCGGAGCCCTGGCGTGGCTGGTCGTGGGCCTTGGTTCCGGAACCTGGGGCGTGCCGCCGGGTCAGGGCTTTCACGGCAGCTGGACCACTTATCTGCTGGTGCTGTCGTTCTCGGGCGCCAGCCTGACCCCGGTCCTGGTCATGGCCGCCGGTACACTCGGCTACGGAGCGTATTGGCTGGGCAGCCTGGTCTGGCCGCTGCCGGAATGACCGGACGGAGGCGTGGCCGGGCTACCATTCCGGGCCTGCCGCCGTGAGCCCCTTTCTTGCCGACCTCGAAATCCACCACCCGACGAAACCGCAACCGGGACATCGAAGCGCAGGCGCTTGCGATGCTGGAGCGCTACGACTGCCCGATGCCGTTCCATGCGGTACGCACTCACTTCCTCGGCGCCATGTGCGCGCCCGGCCCGGTGCAGCCGATGAAGACGCTGGCGCGGATCTGGAACGGCACCCTGCCCGCGTTTCCGTCCATCGAAGCGGTCAACGAACTGCTCGGCGTGCTGATCGGTGGATTCTGGAATGCGCTCGTGGTGCATCAGGACGAGGCTCATCCCTGCCGGCTGATGACGTTTCCGGCCCGGGCGACGCGCGAGGGCCTCGCCCGCGTGGCGGAGATCCGTGCGGAAGAGCTCCATGGATTCCTGCGCGGCGTGTTCGGGGACGAGGAGAGCCTCGAGCTGCCCGGGCCCATGGGTGAGTCGCTGGACGCCCTGATGGAACTGGAAGGAATCTTTGCCGGCATGCAGGAATTGCTGGAAGATCCCGATCAGCCGGCGACCGCCAGCGAACTGAAAGGACTGAAGTCCAAAGTCTCCGAACTGACGGCCATCGCCGAGCTAGAGATGCACGCCGTCGTTCTGGAGGCACGCGCGCTGCGCGGGCAGGAGCTCGCGCGCGATGAGAAGCAGGGCGCAGTCGTGCATTGACCGGCGCGCATGGCCGAGCCATTGCACGTGGCAACCGAATGATGGTCCGCGCCGAGCACGAATCAACCCGGCACCGGACCAGCGCACGTCGCGATCGTTCACGGCGCAACTTCGAATTCTGGTTTAACGTGCCAGCGAGACTTTCAGTCGCTGACCAGCTTATTGCGCCGCCCGCGGGTAGTCTGACCGCTTTGAAGAACCTTGCGGTCATCCACGGACACGGTCCGGGACGGCGCAAACCGGCCAGGAGCGGCCGCTGCCGCGCGGATTGCGTTGCTCAATAGCGGCCGTTGGGGATCGAATGCCTCCCGGCTACGGAATCGCTCGGAGCGGCGTCGTCTCAGACTTGGCTGCAGCCTGTACTCCAAACGGCGCTGCGCCCAGTGGTGCGCCCCGCTGCACGCCTCCATCGCCACGATGGTGCCGGCCGGCTGCTGAGCAAGCCACGCGGCAAAGGCATCACGCTTCAATTCCTGCCGACGCAATACATGCCCGGCGGCATCCATCTCGCATACCGAGAACACTCGCTTCGCCAGATCCACACCCAGGGTTATAGTGCTCATGGAGACTTCCTCCTTTGCTGACGGTTGTGTCGAAACACCATCATGGCCCTCGAGGCCGAAAGGGGAGGAAGTCTCTTTTGACTCGTTCGAAGCGGACGCCGTGAGACCGAGCACCGTTTCCTGTTGTGTGTCCGTGCCCCGCGCGGCTCAACGCGGCGTTAGCTGGCACTAAAGGAAGGAGACTCGCGATGTCGAAGCTGATCGCCATCATGTCCATGTCGCTCGACGGCTATGTCGCCGACCGCAACGGTGGCGTGGCCGAAGTGATGGGCTGGTACATGACCTCGGGGGACACAGAAGTTCATATCGGGGGGGCGGACCCCATGACGCTCAAGATGTCTGAAGCGAGCGCCAGGCACTACCGCGATCTCACGTCACAGCTGGGTTCGGTCCTTACCGGCCGGCGCACGTTCGAGACCGCCGACGGCTGGGGCGGAAATCATGCTTGGGGGCCGGCATTCGTGTTGACCCATCGCGTTCCTGCGGGATGGCCAAGACCCAACTCGACAGTGAACTTCGTGACGGACGGCGTCGAGAGCGCCGTGAAGCAAGCCAAGGCCGTTGCCGCCGGGAAGTCCGTAGGCGTTCACGGT
>DAHVZZ010000368.1:0-1658 GCA_027323785.1 Acidobacterium sp.
GCACCGTTCGATCACAATCGTGCGATCGTCGGGGACCTCCGTCGTGGCGATTTCCTGATCGACAAGATAGCGCAGCAGATTGTCGGCGGCGCCTGGATTGAGATCGTGCTCCCGGACCAAGCGGCTCAGAGCGGCGTTGCGTTCCATGCCGCGCAGTTCGCGGACCATGGCGCCGATGCGCCGCCCAAATTCAATCGGCCTGCCGGGGCCGTCGCCATGCCAGAAAGGCATTTTCCCCGGCTCGCCAGGCGCCGGCGATACCAGCACGCGATCATGCGTGATTTCATCCACGCGCCATGTCGTCGCGCCCAGAATGAATGTGTCCCCGGCATGACTCTCGAAAACCATCTCTTCATCCAGCTCGCCCACGCGCACCGGTTTATCTTGGGAGCCGGAGAGAAACACCCCATACAGCCCGCGGTCTGGAATCGTCCCGCCGTTCAGAATCGCCAGCCCCTTGGCTCCCTGGCGCGGAGTGAGCAAATGATGCACCCGGTCCCACGTGATACGCGGACGCAGTTCCGCGAATTCGTCCGAGGGATAGCGGCCCGAAAGCATGTCGAGCACGCCATCGAATGCGGCGCGACCCAGGGCCGCATAGCCAGCGGCGCTGGTCACCAGACGATACAGCGCGTCGCAGTCGGTCGCGACAACTGTCTCCGTATTCTCGCCGTCGATCGTCAGGTTTTCATCTTCAGTCCCCGCGGCAAGCTTGCTCCAGATGCGCTTTTGGCCGCCCGGTTTCGTGGCACGAGGCTTTCCCGGCGGCTCCGCTACCATGGCAACAATCTGCTGCGCCAGCACGTCCAGCGGATTCCTCAAGTATCGCGTGGACTCGACGAGCCCCTCATGCATGGCGCGTGTAGCTGCGGCACAGGCAATCAGGTCGGCGCGAAATTTCGGAAAGATCACGCCATCGCTCACCCCGCCGACATGGTGCCCGGCGCGGCCAATGCGCTGCATTCCGCTGGCAACGGACGGCGGCGCTTCAATCTGGATCACCAGATCGACCGCGCCCATGTCGATGCCCAACTCCAGCGACGAGGTGGCAACCAGCGCGCGGATGCGGCCGGCCTTCAGCAGTTCTTCAATCTCCGAGCGCTGGGGCGCGGCCAGCGAGCCATGATGCGCCCGCGCAATCTGCTCTCCGGCCAGTTCGTTCAACGCTCCTGCCAGCCGCTCTGCCACGCGGCGGCTGTTCACAAAGATCAACGTGGATTGTTTTTCCCGGATCAGTTCCAGGAGTCTCGGATGGATCGCCGTCCAGATGGAGGTGCGCTTGGGTCCCTGCGAGGCTGGCCCGCTCGGCAGTTCCTCCGGCTGCCCAAGCTTCGCCATGTCTTCCACGGGAACTTCA
This sequence comes from Acidobacterium sp., assembly GCA_027323785.1. GTDB lineage: Bacteria > Acidobacteriota > Terriglobia > Terriglobales > Acidobacteriaceae > Palsa-343. The sequence continues at coordinate 1,358 of DAHVZZ010000368.1, forward strand.
ATGCGAAGATCGAGCCGCTTGGGTTCACTTGCGTTCACGATGGTGACCGGACGAAAGCGCGGCGCATCCGAGGCCGGCGCACCGGTCTGATTTTGAAGCCACTCCGGTTCCAGCTCTTTCAGAGCCAGCGTGTTTTCGATGGCCAAATCGAACGGCGCGGCATCGACCGGAAGAGCCTTTTGCGGCGGCGAAGCAACATCGACCCCGCCAAGAAATTGTGCGACTTCCTCCAGCGGCCGCTGCGTGGCCGACAGCCCAATGCGCTGAATGGGCCGGCCCACCATCGCCTGCAGCCGCTCCA
>DAHVZZ010000386.1:0-6012 GCA_027323785.1 Acidobacterium sp.
ATCTCCGCAGTCGGGCGGATGATCGCGCCTTTCCCGATCTTTGCCCCGAACAGCTGCAGCAGGAAGCTCCGCCATCCGTACATGAATTGCGGCGACCAGCGAAACAGCGTCGCCTGCACGATCCACCACAACTGCACGTACCATCCCGGCCGCCCGCGAAAATTTGGCGGCAGACGAAAACTTCCCAGATCCTGCACCCGTTCGGTCATTGTCTCGGTAGTTTAGAGCATACCCGGTTGCCCCATTTCGCAAAACCCTCGTCCCGGACGGATGATTCCATGGTTTTCCCGCCCTCCCTCACGGTGTAGACTCAATCTGATATGGACCTGCAGGGATGCGGAACTGCGCTGGTCACGCCTTTCCGCGCAGATGGATCGATGGACGAGCGGGCGCTCTTTGACCTTGCCCGCTGGCAGGTGGAAAGCGGCATTCACTGGCTGCTCGCCTGCGGCACTACCGCCGAAACACCCACCCTTGAGGATGCCGAGTGGCTTCAGGCCATCCGCATCGTCGTGGAAGCCTCCGCCGGCCGCGTTCCCGTCTGGGCTGGCTGCACCCACAACTCCACCCGCCACGCCGTCGCCAAAGCCCGCGCCGCCGCCCAGATTCCCGGCGTCAGCGCCATCCTCACCGCCAATCCCTACTACAACAAGCCCACTCAGGAAGGCCAGTTCGAGCATTTCCGCGCCATTGCCCAGGCCGTTCACCTGCCCGTCGTCCTCTACAACATCCCCGGGCGCTCCGCTGCCAACCTGGAACCGGCCACCATCGTCCGCCTCGCCGAAGCCGCGCCCAACATCGTCGCCGTCAAGGAATCCAGCGGCAATCTCGTCCAGATCACCGACCTCATCACGCAGGCGCCCCGCAGCTTCCGCGTTTACTGCGGCGACGACATGATGGCCCTCGGCACCCTCGGCGTCGGAGCCTGCGGCCTCGTCTCCGTCATCTCCAACATCATCCCCGCGGAGATGGCGCAAATGGTCCACGCCGCGCTTTCCGGCGACTGGCCCCGCGCCCGCCTGCTCAATCGCCGCTACTTCCGCCTCATGCAGGCCCTCTTCCGCGAAACCAGCCCCGGACCGGTCAAGGCCGTCCTCGCCATGATGGGCAAAATCCAGGAGAACTACCGCCTCCCCATGGTCCCGGTCACGCCCGCCACCCGCGCTTATCTGGAGCGGACTGCCGGCGAGCTCGGCCTGCTCGTCCACGGACCCCGCCCCGAAGGCGATCTGCGCCTCTACTGAATCCAGCCGCGGCCCTGCGGCGTTTTCCCCCAGGGCCGCCGGTTAATTCTGAATCGTAGGCGGAGGCTCGACCGGCGCACCCTGCCGCTCTCCATTCGCACCAGCCAGCTTCCCCTGCCGCACCGCGAACCGCGTGCCTCCCCACACCACCGTGTCGGAGGCGTAGCTCCACGCCCATAGTCCCAGCCCAATCAGGTCCCTGGGCAGCAGCAGCCACACGTCCCGCGCCACCTGCCGGTCGCCAAGAATGCCCACCCCTACCCCAAACGCCAGCGACAGCCGCACCAGCAGCGTCAGGCAGAACAGCGCGAACGCCGGCAGCGTAAACCCCGTCGCGATCAGGTTCAGGAACGCCCACGCCAGGCCAAACGACATCAGGTATCCCAAATACCCCCACGGCCGCGATGTCCGCATCGTGCGCAGCCAGCGCAGCTGGTGCTGGGCAAATCCGGAAAAGTTCCACGCGGGCACCGTCGTCTCCACCACTTCGCTGGCCAGCTCCACGCGGAAGCCAGCCGCATCCACGCGAAGCCCCAGCTGATAATCGTCCGCCAGGTAATCCGCCAGTGTCTCCAGCCCGCCAATCGCCTCCAGAGCCGCGCGTGAAACGGCCAGCGTCGATCCCAGCCCAAACCGCAGCCGCCGGTCCAGCCAGCGCGCCGTCAGCACCCCAGGAATGAAATCCGTCGAAATCCCCAGCGCCTCCAGCTTCGAGCCCACAGTTCCGCCGCCGGCGCCGTTCGCCCCATGCGTGCGTCCGCGGTAAAGCGCCGTCACCAGCCCCGTGGCCGGCTGGCCCGCCTGTGACGCGGACGGCGGCGCGAACGGCGCCATCACCCGGGCCAGATAGCGCGGTCCAACATAAATATCGCTGTCGTTGATCACAAAGTAGTCGTAGCGTGCGTGAGGGATCAGCTGCGCCACGTTGCTCACCTTGCCGTTCGCGCCCAGCACCTCGGGGCAGTGGACCAGCCGAATCGCGCGCTCCGGAAAATCCTCCTGCAGCTGCACCACGGCCTCCACCGCCGGGTCGTCCAGGCTGTGCACGCCAAACAGGATCTCGTACTCCCCGGCATACTCCTGCCGGCAGTGGCCCGCAAACGCCTCCGCCATCCCCGGTTCCAGCCCGTGCAGCGGCTTCAGAAGGCTCACCGGCGGCGCGAACTCCGGGCGAGGCAGCGCCCGCCGCAGATAAGCCCGCGCCGCCAGCATCGCCAGCAGGTAATAGACCACCCCGGCCAGCGTAAGAAGAGTAGTAAAAGCCGCAACGATAACGGGAAACATCACGAATGAGTTTAACGGGGATCAGCCGCAGTGTGCCGTCCGGACGCGCTGCGAGCGACAGTGCCCGCAGCGCCTGACGCTATTCCCCCAAAATCGGCATGTCCAGCGGCGGCTGTGTCAGCCACCGCGCGTGCGCGATCCGGTCGATGGCCCGGCGCAGCGCGGAAGCGGCGCACGGTTCCACCGTCACCACAAACGGCAGGCTGCCTTTCTCAAATCCCGGACGCTGGAACAGCGCGTCGATGTTGATCTTCTCCGCCGCCAGCGCCCCCGCAATCTCCGCCACAATCCCCGGCGAGTCGCGCACAATAAACCGAATGTAGTGCCGCAGCTGAAACTCCCCGCTGATCGCCGCCGCCCGGCTCGGCAAATCCACCGGACGCGACCCGTGCGCCAGCGCAATCAGGTCTGACACCACCGCCACCGCCGTCGGATTCCCACCCGCGCCGTGCCCCGAGAAAACCACATCGCCGCCATACTGCCCGCTGATGAGCACCATATTCTCCGTGCCCCGCGACCACGCCAGCGGCGAACGCTGCGGCACCAGCATCGGCCCCACCGTCGCCGACACCCCATTCGCAAGCAGCTCCGCCTTCGCAATCTGCCGGATCGTACACCCCAGATCCCGCGCATACGTCAGATCGATGGCGTCCACCTGCGTGATCGACCGGCACGTCACCGCCTCCACCTTCACCGCGGACCGCAGCGCAATCCGCGAAAGGATCACCAGCTTCGCCCGCGCATCGTAGCCGTCCACATCCTCCGTCGGATCGGCCTCCGCATACCCCAGCTTCTGCGCGTCCGCCAGCACCTCGGCAAACGCCGCTCCCGTCTCCATGCGGCTCAGAATGTAGTTGCACGTGCCGTTCAAAATGCCTTCAATCCGCGTAATCCGGTCGCCGGCCAGCCCCTGCAGCAGCCCCGGAATCACCGGAATGCCCCCCGCTACCGCCGCCCCGTAAAGCAGGTGGACGCCCTTCGACCGGGCCAGCCGGTCCAGCTCCACTCCCTGCGCGGCGATCAGCTTTTTGTTCCCCGTCACAACCGACTTGCCCGCCTCCAGCGCCCGCCGAACCCACTCGGCCACCGGATCGAGCCCTCCGATCAGCTCCACCACCACATCCACATCGGAGTCGAGTACCGTTTCGATATCCTCCGTCCAGGTCACCGTCGAAGGCACCCAGTCGGCAATCTTGCGGGCGACGCCCCGATTGAACACGTATGCGAGTTCGATCCCGTCCGGCTGCAGATCGCTGAGTATGCGGGCAACGGAACTTCCTACCGTGCCAAATCCGAGGATGGCGACTTTCATGGTTACAGGTTACAGGCTGCGGCGCACAGGGTACAGACGCTCGCGGTATTCTGCATCCAGTCATATTGGTTTCACACGCGGAGGGCGGCATGGCGACGGCGGCGGGTCCGGACAACGAGGCGGGAAGATCACAACACCACTGGATCAGGATTGTGGTGCTGGCGATGGCGGTCGTCATCGTCGCGCTGCTCGTGGTTCCTTTCCTCGTGAACGTCAACACCTTCCGCCCCATGCTGGAATCGGAGCTCTCCAGCGCGCTCGGGCGCAAGGTGACCCTCGGCCATCTCAGTCTCTCGCTCTGGTCCGGCGGCCTCGTGGCCAACAACGTCACCGTCGCCGACGATCCCCAGTTCGGCAGCGCTCCCTTCTTTCAGGCAAAGTCCCTCCGCATCGGCGTCCAGATGGGCACACTGCTCTTCCACCACCAACTCGTCGTCGAGCAGTTCGTTGCCGACTCACCTCAGATTCACCTCATCGAAAACCAGAACGGCATGTGGAATTTCTCCTCGCTGGGCAGCGGCAACCCCGGCGCGCCGCAGCAGGCCTCCTCCGCCAAAATGCCGCAGGTCACCGTCGGCGAGCTGAAAATTCAGGACGGTAAGGTCTTCGTATCCTCCCTGCCCGCCACCGGAGAGCCATTCGTCTACAGCAACGTCAACATCGCCGTAAAGAACCTCTCCACGACCCAGGCCATGCCTTTCTCCATCGCCGCCGATCTGCCCGGCAATGGATCCGTCAAGCTGGTCGGCTCCGCCGGCCCCCTGGCAAAGCCCAACGCGGAAGCCACTCCGTTCCGCGCCAGCCTCGACCTGAAGCACTTCAATCCCGTCGCCGCCGGCGTGCTCCCGGCCAGTGATGGAATCTCCATGATTGCCGACGCCAACGTCGAACTCCGCTCCAACGGAACCATGCTCACCGGAGCCGGAGGCATCCAGGCCTCCCATCTGCTGCTCTCCCGCGATGGAACCCCGGCTCCTCAGCCCGTCGAAATCGAGTTCACTGTCGGCCAGAACCTCACCACCCGCGTCGGCCAGATCCAGAGCATGGCCATCCACGCGGGTTCGGCCACGGTGCAGGTCAACGGCAGCTGGGTCGTCTCCGGCCAGACCACCGCGCTCAACCTCAACCTGTCCGCCCCGTCGCTGCCCATCAATCAGCTGGAGCAGTTCCTGCCCGCGGTCGGCGTTCGCCTGCCCCGTGGGTCCCGACTCCAGGGCGGAACCCTCACCGCCACCCTTGCCATCACCGGCACGGCCAGCTCCCCCGCCATCGACGGACCGGTCGAGCTGGACGGCACAAAGCTGGTCGGCTACAGTCTCGGCAAGAAAATCCAGGGCCTCACCGCCCTCGCCGGAATCGGTAACTCCACTGACATCCAGACCCTCCGCGCGCAGGTCCACTCCACCGTGCCCATGACCCAGCTCAGCAATATCTACGCCAGCGTCCCCGCTCTGGGAACAGCCATTGGCAGCGGATCCGTCTCGGCCGCCGGCGCTCTGAACTTCCAGCTCACCGCGAAGCTGAACGCCAACACCAAACTCGGCGGCCTCGTCAGCGGAGTCTCCACCGCCCTCGGCGGAACCGCCGGCAAGTTCCTCCACGGCACCATGAGCAACGGCGTCCCCATGACCATCACCGGCACCACCTCCGATCCTGTCATCCGCGTGGAGCTCGGCAAAATGCTGGGCGGCGGACAGAAAGGCAAAAAGAAGCAAAGCGTCGGTGACATGGTCAGGGGGCTACTCGGGAAATAGAACGCCTGGCGACCTTCGTAACCCATTTCTGCTCTTAGGTTTCGTTCCCGCGCCGCTTCTTTGGAACGGGAGCCCCGCTCCGAACGTCTAACACTTGACACTATTCTGTAAACTGCGTTGGCTGCGGCCGGCGGCGGAACAAATTCCTCCGCATCGAGTCCGCAATCCCGAGGAGAAAATACTTTGCCCCAACTAATGAGAACGTCCAATCCCACGCTCAACGACAAAGTCTTTCGCGGTGTGCCCCTTGCGTGGGGCGAGGGCATGACGCTGCAGGGCACCATCAACAAAACCGGAATCCTGCTGCTCTGCGCCATGGCCGGAGCCGCCTGGACCTGGCACCTCTTTTTCGCCGAACACTCGTTTGCCGCCGTCAGCTCCATGATGTGGCTCGGTCTCCTCGGCGGCATGGTCCTCG
>DAHVZZ010000388.1:0-1520 GCA_027323785.1 Acidobacterium sp.
CTATCGCGGACCATAGCGGATGCACTACACTCGAACCTTCGCGGCAGTTTGTTTTGGGGAGGGACACGACCTTGGCGAGCACTGCGGAACCACCGTCCAGCCAGCCGGCCAGTTCACCGGCCAAGGCCAACGTCAGGCCGGGCCACTCGATTCTTCCCGCGGAATTTCAGCCCTACATCCAGCCGGAAGATTCGCGCCCTGAATTTACGGTCCGCGCCATTTTTCTGGGATGTATTTTCGGCATTTTGTTTGGCGCGGTCACAGTGTATGTCGGGCTGCGCGCCGGACTCACGGTTGCAGCGTCGATTCCTATCGCGGTGCTTTCGATCAGCGTGCTGCTCGCGCTGGGGCGCGCTTCGATCCTGGAAAGCAACATCGTGCAGACGACGGGCAATGCCGGCCAGTCCATTGCTGCTGGAGTGATCTTCACGCTGCCCGCGCTGATCTTTCTGGGCTTCGACCTGGAATACTCGCGTATCTTTTTTCTGGCGCTGCTGGGCGGATGGCTCGGCGTGTTCTTCATGATTCCGCTGCGACGGGAATTGATCGTGAAAGAACACAGCCACCTCACCTACCCCGAGGGCACCGCCTGTGCCGATGTGCTGCTTGCCGGGGAACGTGGCGGATCGTTTGCCAGCCGCGTCTTCTGGGGTCTCGGCCTGGGCGCAGTGTACACGCTGTTTCAAAACGGCAACCTGTTCAGCGCATGGCCCAGCACGCCGAATTATGAGCCGCGCTGGCTGCCGGGCTCGGCCATTCGCGCCGATGCCACGCCGGAGTATCTCGGAGTCGGCTACATCATTGGCCCGCGCGTCGCAGGAACAATTTTCTCCGGGGGTGTCTTCTCCTGGCTGGTGCTGATGCCGGCGATCCACTTTTTCGGCTCCCATTTCAATCGCCCGATCTACCCGGGAACGCAGCCCATCGCGCAAATGAATCCCAGCGACCTGTGGGCGGCGTATGTGCGGCCGATGGGCGCGGGCGCGGTGGCCGCGGCGGGAATCCTCACTTTATTGCGAACGCTGCCTACTATCTGGGGAGCCTTCCGCGAAGGGATCGTGACCATTGGAAAGTCTCGCGCAGCGGCTGCCGCGGAGAAACGCACGGACCGTGACTTCCCTATGTCCGTCGTCGTCGGTGGTTCAGTTCTGCTGGTTGTGCTGATGTTCCTGTTCCTTACCTTCAAGCCGGTACCGGGAGCGCAAACCAGCCTGCTGGCGAATCTGGCGGCATCGCTGCTGGTGGTGGTATTTGGATTCCTGTTCGTTACGGTTTCCTCGCGCATTGTCGGCCTGATCGGCAGCTCGGCCAACCCGATTTCCGGCATGACGATTGCGACATTGATGGCGACCTCGGCGGTTTTTCTGGTGAAGGGATGGACGGCACCGGCCTTCGGCGCATTGGCCATTACGATTGGCGGCGTGGTGTGCATCGCATCGGCAAACGCTGGGGACACATCGCAGGACCTGAAGACCGGCTTTCTGATCGGAGCCACTCCGTGGAAGCAGCAACTGGCGCTG
>DAHVZZ010000390.1:0-7398 GCA_027323785.1 Acidobacterium sp.
ATATCGCGCTCATCCACAACCACCAGACCGTGACCTTCGAGCGCACCTCCGGCGGCTGGCAGATGAAGAAGCCGCAGCCCTATCGCACGGACATCTTCCAGGTGGACGATCTGCTCCAGCAGGTGGTCGGCGCGAAGTGGGGCGCCACGGACAACAGCAAAAAGGACGCCGCGCTCTTCGCTCACGGCTCGCCTTTCGCCACCGTGAAGCTCTCCGGCAACTTCGGAACCGACAGTCTGGAAGTCCGCAACGCGGACGGTCACTACTACGCGAAGTCCAGCGCGATCAGCGGCATCTGGAAGATCAAACCCGCCCTGGTGGCGGCGCTCGACCGCAGCCCCAATAATTTCCGTAACCGGCAAATTCTCAACATCGGCTACGCCAACCCGTCCTCCATCCAGTACCATTCCGCCGCGGTCTCCTTCGACCTCACGCGCTCGAACCATCACTGGTACTCCAATGGCATAAAAATGGACGGCAGCTCGGTCGCCTCGTTCGTCAGCGCCATCCGCGACCTGTCCGCCTCCCGATTTGTCACCTCCGGGTTCTCCAAACCAGGCATCAGCCTCACCGTTTCCGTTCCCGGCAAACCCACTGAGACGGTCCGGTTCCAGAAGAGCAACGGCGGAGCCATCGCCAGACGGGCCGTGGGTCCGTCGCTCTACTACCTCGACTCCACCACGATGAATCAGCTCTACAGCGCCGCAAAGGGAGTCAAACCCGCAGCGTCGGAAAAGAACAACGAAAAGAAAAAGTAGTTTCCCCGTTCCCCAGAGCACGCACCCGCATGGCAAATCCCCAGGCGGGTGCGTTTTCTTATCTCCAACCCATGCCGAACCGCGCAAACCCGCGGGGAAGCAGCTTTCTGTAGACTTGAGTTCAGAATGAAGCCTGGCCGGATTCGCCCATCTCAGTCATTTGCGCGCCTCGCTGCGCTGCCCCTTCTTACCGCCTGCTCGGCTCTGGCCATCTCCGCTGTGGCCCAGGCGCAGGGCACGCATCTGTGGAAGCAGTCTCAGTATGCCCAGCTGGAGCACGGCACGCCGAAGGGCATCGCCATCGCCAGCGACGGCCGCCTGATTCCCGGACCGCAGGCAACCCGGGTCCTGACCACCCCCTCGACCTATGTCTGGTCCATCGCCTCCGACCGCGCCGGCAACGTCTACCTGGGCACCGGCACGCCGGCCAGCGTGCTGAAAGTAACCCCCGACGGCAAATCCACGACGCTCTTCACCTCGCACGATATGAGCGTGCAGGCCGTTGGCGTCGGACCGCACGGCTCCGTCTATGCCGCCACGCTGCCTTCCGGTAAGGTTTACAAGCTCGACCCCGGCGCCGCGGGTAAAACCGGCAAGACCGCGACCGTGGTTTTCGATCCGTCGGCGACATCCCTGAAACCGAAATACGTCTGGGCTTTGGCCTTTGACGCACAGGGCAGGCTGTATGTGGCCACCGGCGCCCCCGCGGCCATCTATCGCGTGGCCCCGGGCGGCAAACCCACCCTGTTCTTCAGGAGCGACGAAGAGCACATTCGCACCATCGCTTTTGAGAAGAACGGCGACCTGATTGCCGGAACGGACGGCAGCGGCCTCATCTACCGCATCAACCCCGCCGGCAAGGGCTACATCCTCTACGATTCGCCCAAGAAGGAGATCACCTCCGTCGCCATCGCGCCCAATGGCTCCATCTACGCTGCCGGAACGGGAAAAAAGGGCAAGAACAGCCTCCCGCCGCTCCCGGTCAGCGGCCAGTCCAGCGTTACGGCCACCATCACCATCATCGCGCCCGGCTCGGTGCAGGCCTTCAACCACAGCACGCTGATCCCCAACGGCTCCCAGGTCTACGAAATCCCCAATGGCGACGGAGCGCCGCGAACCATCTGGACCGACCAGAACGACATTGTCTACTCGCTGAAGTGGACGCCCCAGGGCCTTCTGGCGGCCACCGGCAACCGCGGCATCGTCTATCGCATTCTCGACGACGGCTCCTATGCCGATATCGCCCACCTGCAGGCGGCGCAGATCACCGGCTTTGCCGATACCGCGAAGGGGCTCTACGTCGGCACGGCCAACTCCGGCAAGCTCTACCGCCTGAGCCACGGCCCAGCTCCCGAGGGCACCTACAGGAGCAAGGTCTTCGACGCCGGCCTCTTTTCCCAGTGGGGCCGCTCCGAGGTCGAGACCGCCTCCGGTTCCGCCGGAATCAAAATGTATGCCCGCGCCGGCAACATCCAAAACCCGCTGCGCTCCTGGAGCCAATGGAAGCAGTTCACGCCCAACGTCGGCCCCATCGGCATTCCCCCCTCGCGCTTCATGCAGTGGAAGCTGGTGGAACAGCCCGGCAGCTCCGTGGAATCGGTCGGCATCAACTACCTCCCCGTGAATATGCCTCCCGTCATCGGCGCCATTGTGGTGGCGCCCGGTACCCGCGTGCCCTCATCGCAGCAGCAGCAGCCCGACCAGCCCCAGCAGGTCGCCATCACCTTCGATACTCCCGATTCCGACTCCAGCGACGCCCAGCCCAGCCAGGGCTCGGACCCGCTGCCGGCTATCACTGACCGCAATTTCACCACCGTCCGCTGGATGGCCCACGACCCGAACGGCGATCATCTCATCTTCTCCGTCTACTACCGCGCCAAAGGCGAGCAGAACTGGCAGTTGCTGAAGAAGCGTGTCCACGCCCATTTCTATTCCTTCGACTCCGCACAGCTGCCCGATGGACGCTACCGCATCAGGGTGGTCGCCAGCGATGCGCCTTCCCATAATCCCGGCCAGGGCCTGACGACCGACCGCATCAGCAATCAGTTCCTGGTGGACACCGCTCCGCCCGTGGTTTCCTCCATGAAGGCCAGCCTCTCCGGCGCCTCCATTCACGCATCGTTTACCGCGACGGACCCGCTCTCCGTCATTACCCACGCGGAATTCTCCATCGACGCTGGCCGCTGGCATTACCTCTCGCCGGTGGGCAACATCGCGGATTCGCTCACCGAGCATTTTGCGCTCACGGCGCCGCTGCCTCACGCGCGCCACGGCGTCCAGGCCGCTGCCAATCCCGGCGAGCACGTCATCGCTTTCCGGATTTACGACCGTAACCATAACGCCGTCACCACCAGGGCGGTGGTCCGCTAGAGCGCTATGCGATTTGAGCTCTTCGTTGCGGCGCGGTATCTGCGGGCCAAACGCCGCCAGGCCGTCATCGGAGTCATCACCACCATCTCCATCATCGGAGTGGCCGTCGGCGTCGCCTCGCTCATCATCGCCCTGGCCATCACCAACGGCACTCGCCTGGAAATGCAGCGGCAGCTGCTCAGCTCCACCTCCGACGTGGATCTGCTGCGCACCATGGCCGACGGCATGCGCGACTGGCATCCGCTGCTGGAGCGCCTGCGCAAACTGCCTCACGTCGAGGCCGCCGCGCCGGGCCTGTATGAGCCGGTGCTCATCTCCCGCGGCGCGCTGGACGGCGGAGCCATGCTCAAGGGCATCGTCCCCTCGCAGGAGCGCAAAGTCTCCGGCATCCTCGACCACCTGGTTTCCGGCAGCGCCGCTCCGCTCAGCGAGAAGCCGAACACCACCAGCCAGCTCGGCGAAGCCACTCCGCCCATCGTCATCGGCTCCGGTCTGGCCAACTCCATCGGCGCCAAAGCGGGCGACACCATCATGGTCATCTCCCCCCAGGGAGAGCTTACCCCCTATGGGCTGGTCCCCAAATACCAGCGTTTCCGGGTCTCCGGCATCTTCCACACCGGCTTCTACCAGTACGACAGCAGCTTCGGCTTCATCCGCCTGAAGGACGCCCAGGCGCTGTTCGGCGAACCCGATGTGATCTCCATCATCTCCTTCAAAATCGACGACCTCGACCAGGCCAAAGCCATTGGCAGCGAGATTCAGAAGGCCGCCGGCCCCGGTTTCATGACCACCACCTGGATGGACCAGAACCGCGCGCTCTTCCGCGCACTCAAGCTCGAGCAGGTCGTCACCTTCGTCGTCATCGGCCTCATCGTCTGCGTGGCCGCCCTCAACATCCTCATCGCCCTCACCATGATGGTGATGGAAAAGACGAAGGATATCGCCGTCCTCATGTCCATGGGGGTGCGCCCGGACCAGATTCGCCGCATCTTCCTTTACCAGGGGCTGCTGATCAGCTTCATCGGCACCGCCATCGGGCTGGTGCTCGGCTATGGCCTGTCGTTCCTCGCGGAATATTACCGATTCCCCCGCCTCGATCCCCAGGTTTACTCCCTGGACTATCTCCCGTTCGCGCCGCGCATCATACACGGGGTGCTCGTCACGGCGCTGTCGCTCGGCGTCTCGCTGCTGGCGACACTCTACCCGTCCAGTTCCGCGGCTCGCGTTTTACCCGCCGAGGCCCTGCGCTACGAGTAGAACTTCTCCCTCAACGGGAAGGGTTAGCGCAAGATGAAAGAGAAAGTCTGGGCCGCAACTGCAGTCCTGCTCCTCGCCGCGCCGCTCTGTTTCGGCTATTCGTTTCTCACCCACGAAGCGATCGTCGACATGGCATGGCAAACATCCATCAAACCCGTCCTCCTCCGCTACTATCCCCATGCCACACCGGCACAGCTGCGCGAAGCTCGTGCCTACGCCTACGGCGGGTCCACCATTCAGGACGCCGGCTATTACCCCTTCGGTCACTCCCTGTTCAGCGATCTCACCCATTACGTCCGCACCGGCGACTTCGTCGTCAATCTTATCCGCCAATCGCGCAACATCGACGACCTTGCCTTTGCTCTCGGCGCACTCTCCCACTACGTCGGAGACACCATCGGCCATCGCTACTGCGTCAACATCTCCGTTCCCCTGGAATTTCACCAGCTGGAGCAGGTCTACGGCCCGGTGGTCACCTACGAGGAAAACGAGCACGATCACGTGCGCACCGAGTTCGCTTTCGACATCGACCAGCTCAGCCGCCGGCGCTTTGCTTCGGTCGGCTATCGCCGCAGCATTGGAATCCGCGTGCCGCGCCGGCTGCTGGAGCGCGCTTTCTACGACACCTACGGCATCAGTCTGCGCAGCGTCCTCGGCAACGAATTCGCCGCTCTGCGCAGCTATCGCTGGGCCCTGCGCGATTTTCTCCCGCGCATCGCCGCCGCCGAAGTGCTCCTTCACCGGAAGAGCCTTCCCCCCGACGTCCACGATCCCCAGTTCGCTGAATTTCAGCAGCGACTGCGTGCCGCCGCCCGCGCTGGCCACTGGGCTGCCTACCGCAGAGAAGGCAACGGATTCCTCACCCATGCGGTCGCCGCGCTCATCTTCATCACCCCGCGCATCGGACCTCTCTCCGATGTCGCCCTCCGCGGGCCTGAAATCGGCACGGAAGAGAATTACGTCGCCAGCGTCAATCGCGCTGTCGATCTCTACGGAAAGTTGCTCGGCGAGCTGGCGCACGAGAACCGCAGTGCATTCAGCCTTCCCGATCTCGACCTGGACACCGGCTATATCACCCGCCCCGGCTATTACCGCCTTACCGACATTACCTACGCCCGCCTGCTGCACCGCGTCACTGAGCGGAAGGCCATGCCCCCTGCCGGGCTGCGCCGCAACATTCTCGCCTACTATTCCAATCCCGCCGCGCCCATCGTCACCAGGCAATATCCGCGCCGCTGGAAGCGCATCCAGCAGGAACTGGCCACCCTGCGCGCCATGCCCGCCACCCGCATCCCGCAAATGAAACAGGTACGCGCTCAAAACGCCCCCCAGGCCCATCCATAGCGTGTATTCTTCCCATACACATGCAGCGAATCCTAACCGCCCTGGTTCTGGTCCCGTTGGTCATCGCGGTGATCTTTCTCTCTCCGCAGTATCCCCTGCTGCTGATTGGGGTCGTCTTTGTGGTCGCCGTGCTCGCCCTGTGGGAATTCCTTGGCCTGGCCGGCGCCATGGGCGCGAAGGCTCCCCGCGTGGTGGTTGTGATTTGCCTGGCCCTGCTGATGGCCGCTATCTTTCGCCGTCCCGATCTGATGGCTCCCGCCATCGGCTCGCTTTCCCTGGCGCTGCTGGTGGTCTGCTCCTTCACCTCGCCGGTAAGCCGCGTCCTTCCTGACACGGCCTACTCCGTCTTCGGCCTCATCTACATCGGCTTTTCGCTGTCGACGATCCCACTCATTTCCGCCCAGGAAAACGGCCCTTCGCTGCTTCTCTTCCTCATGCTGGTTGTCTGGTCCGGCGATATCGCCGCGCTGTACGTCGGCCGTGCCTGGGGCCGCTACAAGCTCGCTCCGCGCCTCAGCCCCAATAAGACATGGGAAGGCACCGCCGCCTCGGTGGGCGGCAGCATTCTGGCCGCCCTGCTGCTCGTCCGGGTCGCCTCTTTTCTCACCGCCCACGGTATCAATTCGCTCTTTTTTCCCGGCAGCGCCGGGCACTGGATCGGCATGGCTGTCCTGCTCAATGCCGGCGCACAGGTGGGCGATCTGGTGGAATCCGCGCTCAAACGCGGCGCTGGCGTGAAGGATTCCGGGCACCTGCTGCCGGGCCACGGCGGCATGCTCGACCGCGTCGACGCCCTGCTGTTGGCCGCCCCGCTGCTGTGGTACGCTCAGTTAGCGCAGCAGGCTTTCTGAAGCGCTCGATCCTCAATCGCCGCCGGAAGATATCGTTGCCTTGAAGCACGTCGCCATCCTGGGATCAACCGGCTCCATCGGCCAAAGCACGCTGAGCATCGTCGAGAGTTACCCCGACCGCTTTGCCGTCGCCTCTCTCGCAGCCGGTCGCAACGTCGATGCCGCTTACCAGCAGTGCATCCGCTGGCGTCCCGCCGTCGTCTCCCTCGCCACCGAAGAACTGGCGGCGGAACTGCGGCAACGTCTCCAGCGCGAAGGCCTTTCCACCGAGGTCGTCTGGGGCGCAGCGGGAACCATTCGCGTCGCCACCCTGCCCCAGGTGGACTTTGTCGTCTCCGCCATCGTCGGCGTGGCCGGGCTGCAAGCCACCTATGAAGCTGTGCTCGCCGGCAAGACCATCGGCCTCGCCAACAAGGAAGCCATGGTCGCCGCCGGAGAAATTCTCGCCGCGGCGGCTCGCGCCCACAATGTCCCCCTGCTGCCCATCGACTCCGAACACAACGCCATCCACCAGTGCATGCGCGCCGGCGATCGCCGCGAAGTGCGTCAGATCTGGCTCACCGCCTCGGGCGGCCCCTTCCGCACCCTGCCCCTGAATCAGTTCTCTCACATCACCGTGGAACAGGCCCTCCACCATCCCACCTGGGTCATGGGTCGCCGCATCACCATCGATTCCGCCACCATGCTCAACAAGGGACTGGAGGTCATCGAGGCCTGCCGTCTCTTCGATCTGCCTCCCTCGGCGGTCAAAGTCACCGTTCACCCGCAGTCCACCGTCCATTCGCTGGTGGAATACGTCGATGGCAGCCTGCTGGCGC
>DAHVZZ010000403.1:0-2384 GCA_027323785.1 Acidobacterium sp.
GATCCCGCTACCGCCTACGCCGCCGTGGATCGCCACCGTCTCGGCGACAGAAAGCCCTACATCTACATCACCCACAACCACGGCAAAACCTGGACGCTCTCCGTCCAGGGCATCGGCCCGCACGACTTTCTGCGCGCCGTCCGCCAGGACCCCGTCAACCGCAACCTCCTCTTTGCCGGCACCGAGTTCGGCATCTATGTCTCCTTCAACGACGGCCTCCACTGGCAGCCGCTCCAGCTCAATCTGCCCGTCACCTCCGTCCGCGACATGACCATCCACGGCAGCGACCTCATCGTCGCCACCCACGGACGCTCCTTCTGGGTTCTCGACGACATCGCCGCCCTGCGCCAGGCCGCGAATGTCGGCAATGCCCAGGCGTACCTCTATGCCCCGCCCACCGCAGTTCGCATCGATAACGACGCCTTCCTCGAAACGCCACTCCCGCCGGAAGTGCCGCAGGCAAAGAATCCCCCCAACGGCGCCATCGTCGACTACTACCTGAAAGCCCCGGCGCGGAAAGTCACCCTCCAGATCCTCGACGCGCAGGGCCACGTCGTTCGCCACTACTCCAGTGCCGAACAGCATCCGGTGAAGCGTCCCCTGCTGCCCATCGCCGAGCGCTGGTTCCCCAAACCGCAGCTGCTGCTCACCTCCGCCGGCGAGCATCGCTTTATCTGGAATCTCACCGCTGGCGGGCCTGGCTCAACCGGCGGAGACGACTCCCTCGGCGTTCCTTCCGGCCCGAAAGTCCCGCCCGGCCAATACACCCTCCGCCTCACTGTCGACGGCAAGACCATGCAGCAGCCGCTGCGCATCAAAATGGATCCCCGCTCCTCCGCCAGCCAGGCCGTACTGCAGGCGCAGTTTGTTCTGGCGGAGAAAATCGACGCCCAGGCGCGCCGCGGCCGTCAGGCCATGGCCGAGATCCAGGGAGTCGAAAGCCAGATCCAAAAGCTCAGCAAAGGCGCGACCCAGCCGCCGTCGCTCGCGCAGGCCATCCGCGTCGCCCAGGCAAAGCTGGCTCTCATCCGCGGCGGCGCCAGCGGACAACCCGGCCTCGCCGCCACCACCAGCGCGCTGGAGACGGATGAAGGGGTAGTGGAGAGCGGCGACCGCACCGCTCCCGCCGTCGCCGTCCAAATCTTCCACCAGATGGGCGCTGCGGAGCAGGCCAACCTCGCCGCCTGGGCTCGCTTTAAAGCCTCGGAGCTGCCCCGGCTCAATGCCGCTCTCGCCCAGGCCCATCGCAAGCCCCTCCAGGTCGCCTCTATCGAGGAGCAGGTCTACTACGCCATGACTCGTTAGAAGGCCCATTGGCCGAACCCGCGCTCCGCTTCTCCATGCCGGCAAGCGGAGCGCAGCTTCGGCTTCACAAGCCCAATTGTGACAGTGAAGTGGACCGATTCGAGACTCCGCACGGCCCGCCGGTACCCTGCGACCGCCCAAATCCCATCCAGCCCTCCGCTGGAATGCACTAAACTTATAAGGAAGGGCCCCTTATGCTCAGGCTGACCAAAAAAGCCGACTACGGCCTCATGGCTCTCAAATTCCTCGCCGAGCATCCGGATGACGCTTCGCTCAGCGCCAGGGACATTGCCGAGGCCTACCATATTCCGCCACAGTTGCTTGCCAAAATCCTGCAGCGCCTGGCGAAGGTCGGCATCCTGCGCTCCCACGCCGGCATGAGCGGAGGCTATTCGCTTGTTCGCGCGCCCAGCGAAATCTCCGCCTTTGAGGTCATCCACGCCATCGACGGCCCGCTCTTCATCACCTCCTGCGGAACCAGCCAGACCGGCTGCGAGCTCACCGACAGCTGCACCATCAAAGAGCCCCTCGCCCGCGTCAACGACAGCATCTCCGGCCTGCTCCGCAACATCAGCATCGCCGATCTCGCCGAGCCGCCCGGCGCGCGTCCGGAGCCCGAACAGCGGCTCGTCACCATCCAGATCTGACCGGCGCATGAACCTGCCCATCTATCTCGACAACCAGGCCACCACCCGCATCGATCCGCGCGTCCTCGACGCCATGATGCCGTACCTCAGCGATTCCTACGGCAACGCCGCCAGCCGCAGCCACTCCTTCGGCTGGACCGCCGAGCAGGCCGTCGAAACCGCCCGCGCGCAGATCGCCCGCCTCATCGGCGCCGCCCCCAAAGAGATCGTCTTCACCTCCGGAGCCACCGAGAGCAACAACCTCGCCCTCAAGGGTGCCGTCGAAGCCTGGCGCGCCGCCAATCCCGGCCGCACTCCCCTCATCGTCACCCAGGCCACCGAACACAAAGCCGTCCTCGACCCCTGCCTCTGGCTCCAGAAACAGGGTTGCCGCCTCACCATCCTGCCCGTCGACTCCACCGGCCTCATCCGCCTCGACGACCTCCGCGCCCT
>DAHVZZ010000183.1:0-1751 GCA_027323785.1 Acidobacterium sp.
CCAGCACGCGGCCCGCCAGAATCAATGCCTGGGCGCGCTCTCGTGTGGGAGCCAGTCCGCGCTCCACCAGCAATTTGTCCAGTCGTGCTTTCATGGCCGCTGTTTTGCGGATCGAATATTCCGGCTCGGCGCTCAGCCGCCTGGACATTCAACCGCCTGCTGTTCCGCATCCTAATCGCAGAATGCCGGACGCATTCCCAGAATAAGCTGCCATGGCCGACGACACCACCCATCCACAAAACCGCCGCCGTCGCCTTCATCCGCTGTCCTGGATCGGCTGGGTACTGGCCGTGCTGATTCTTGCGGCCGCGGCGGGACTGGCGCATCATGCCGCCTGGCTGCGCCGCCATTTGAACCAGGCGCGCGGACACGCCGCTCAGCTCCAGCTGCGGCTGAATCGCGCGAACCGAGTCGTGAAGGTGCTCACTTCGCCGCACACGAAGCACATGATGCTGACAGACAGCAGCCGGCCGCCGCGCCCGTCCGGTGAGGTCAGCTGGTTGTCTCGCAACGGCGCGCTGGTCTTCGTGGCCGGGAGCTTGCATCCCCTGCCGCAGGGCAAAAGCTATGAGCTGTGGCTTGTGCCGGGTAGCGGCAAGGCTCCGCTGCCGGCCGGGCTGTTCCGTCCCAGTCAGGACCACACCGCGACCGTGCTGCTGCCGCCTCTGCCCGCGAAAATTCAGCCCAGCCGCTTCCTGGTGACAGTGGAACCAACGGCCGGGTCGGCGACGCCATCCCCTCCGTTCATTTTGCAGTGGCAGCCACCGCGCTGATCGGGCACGCGGTCGCCCCATCGCGATACACTGTCCCGTTCGATGCAAAAATCTCCTGATCGACTGCTGGGAATCCGATCCGCTATGGAAGCAAAAAAACTGGTCACTCTCGCTGTGGACATAGGCGGTACGGGGCTGAAGCTGCTCGCCCTGGACCACGAAGGAAAGCCTGTCACCGAACGCCTGCGCATCCCCACCCCCAATCCGGCAACGCCGCTGCGGCTGCTCACCGCGCTGGACAAGCTAAAGGCGCAGATGCCGGCTTTTAACCGCATCAGCGTCGGCTATCCGGGCGTGATTAAAAAAGGCGTGGTGCTGACGGCGGCCAACCTGCATCCGCGCTGGATCGGGTATCCCCTGGAGGCGGAGCTGCGCAAGCGCTGGCGCAAGCCCGTGCGCGTGGCCAATGACGCTGCCGTGCAGGGCTTCGGAGCCATTCAGGGGCGCGGCGTGGAGATGATTCTCACCGTGGGCACCGGCATGGGTTCGGCGCTTTTCACCGACGGGCATCTGTGTCCCGGACTGGAGCTGGGGCATCACCCGTGGCGCAAGAAGACCTACGAGGATTATCTGGGACGGCGCGGCCTCAGGCATCACGGCAAGAAGCGCTGGAACAAGCTGCTGCAGGACGCCATCGCGCAGACGCAGGCCACCTTCAACTGGGACCACCTCTATCTGGGCGGCGGCAATACCAAGCTCATTGAGATGGAAGCCCGTCCTGACGTGACCATCGTCTCCAATCTGGACGGGCTGCTGGGTGGCGTAGCATTGTGGCGCGACGCGGACTGACTATTCAGCCGCGACGCGTTCGGCGTGCAGCCGCTGCAGCGGATTGACGGAGAGCCGCCGCCTCTGCATCGCAGCGATGCCTTCGGCGGCGGCCCGGGCCGCGGCCATGGTGGTGATGGTCGGAATCCGCGCCAGCACCGCGGCGCGGCGAATCGCCTTCTCGTCGAAGTAAGGATCCTGTCCGCGGGG
>DAHVZZ010000419.1:0-4786 GCA_027323785.1 Acidobacterium sp.
CGGACAGCGGAAATACGGAAGTTTTCTGCTGCTGCACCGGCACCGCATCTTCAATGCGCGGCAGGGCGTGTGGATGGGCTGGGAGCGCAAACGCGGCAAGCTGCTGGACCTGAACAAATATCTAATGGGCGAGTTCGACGCGTTTCCGGTGAAGGCCGGCGCAGTGGCGGCGCTGCGGCACGTCCAGTACATCATCACCCTCGACTCGGACACGCAGCTGCCGCGAGGCACGGCGCACGCGATGATCGGGGCGATGGCGCATCCGCTCAACCGCGCCGTGATCGATCCGGCGCGGCGCATCGTGACGGACGGATACGGCATTCTGCAGCCGCGGGTTGGCGTCAGCGTCAGCTCGGCGGCGCAGTCGCGGATGGCATCGCTTTATTCCGGGCAGACGGGTTTCGATATCTACACCCGCGCCATTTCCGATGTTTACCAGGACCTGTACGGCGAGGGGAGCTTCACCGGCAAGGGGATTTATGAAGTTGCGACGCTGCACACGGTGCTGGAGCGGCGGTTTCCGCGCAATTCCCTGCTGAGCCACGATTTGATCGAGGGGGCGTATGCGCGGGCCGGACTGGCGACGGATATCGAGGTGATCGACGATTATCCGTCGCACTATAGCGCGCACACGCGGCGCAAGCACCGCTGGGTGCGCGGCGACTGGCAGATCGCGCAGTGGATGTTCACGCGGGTTCCGGACGAATCCGGGAAGTACGTGCGCAATCCGATCTCGACGATCTCGCGCTGGAAGATTCTGGACAACTTGCGGCGTTCGCTGGTGGAGCCGATGACCATGGTTCTGCTGGTGGCCGGGTGGCTGGGGCTGCCGGGCGGCGCGCTCTACTGGACGCTGGTGACGCTGGGGCTGATGTTCTTCCCGCCGGTGGTGCAGCTGGCCTTCGGGCTGGGACGGGCGATCACGAACGAGCAGGAGGGCCTGGTGCGGGAGGTTCTGGCCGGCTTCCAGCAGGCGATTCTGACGACGCTGCTGACGCTGACCTATCTGCCGCACCAGACGATGCTGGCCATGGACGCCATTGTGCGGGCGCTGGTGCGGAAATTCGTGACCGGCCAGCGGCTGCTGGAGTGGGAGACGGCGGCGGAAGCCGAATCCGCCTCGCGCCGGACTTCCGCCGTGGACCGTTATCTGGCCTGGACGCCGCTGCTGTCGGTGGTTCTGGCCGGCGTGATCGCTCTGATCGATCCGCCGTCGCTCATGGTCGCCGCTGCGATCCTCATTCTGTGGGGATTCGAGCACGACATGACGGACTGGCTGAACAAGCCGCAGCGCGAGCCGCGGCACCGGCTGCGGACCGAGGACGCCGTGTTTCTCCGCGAGTATGCGCTGCGGGTGTGGCGGTTTTTCTGCGAGTTCGGCGGGGCGAAACACAATTATCTGATTCCGGACAACGTGGAGCAGGACGGGCTGTTCGAGGCGGCACGAGTTTCGCCGACCAACCTGGGACTGCTGTTCAATGCTCGGCAGGCCGCCTGCGAATTCGGTTTCCTGACCACGCCTGAATACGCCGAGCTGATGCAGCGCAGCTACCAGACCATGGCGAAGCTGCCGCTGTTTCGAGGGCACCTGTACAACTGGTACACGACGGATACGCTGGAGCCGCTGCAACCGATCACGATTTCGTCGGTGGACAGCGGGAACTTCGTGGCATCGCTGTACACGGTGCGCACGGGCACGCTGGGCCTGCTCAGGCGGCCGCTGATCGAGCCGCGGTTGTTCGCCGGTCTGGACACGCATCTGCGGCTGCTGCGGTCGCTGAAGGGCGTTCCGGCACGAATGGCGGAGTTGCGGACGCCGGAGCGGATGGACGACGTGCAGGGATGGGTGGACTGGGTTTTCGCCGCCGAAACCGGGGCGGCGTTTGCCGATCTTCCTCCTTACACGGAAATCTCCCTCGACGAGGTGCTGTGGTGGTCGAACGAGACGCGGCGGCGGATTGAAGCCATCGCCGGTCTGGTCCGCGATTACATGCCGTGGCTGCACCCGGATTTCGCCGAGCTGCGGCGGTCGCTGCACGAGCCGTTCTTTGCCGCGTCACCGGATGGCGACGAGAGGCTGGTGGTGCCCGGTCTGGAAGATGCCGTGACGTTTGCGGCAGCCATCGAGCACCGCATGCAGCGGCCGCATCCGATGCCGGAGAGCGGCGAGGCGGCCGGACTGATGGAGCGTCTGCGGCGGGAGCTGATGGCGGCGCACCAGCGGCTGGAATCGCTGGTGGACAGCCTGCGGCTGGTTTCGGCCGAAGCCGGACGGATGGCCGAGGACACCGACTTCGCCTTTCTGGTCAACAAGGACCGGCTGCTGCTCTCGATCGGGTACGAGTTCGCGACCGGCAAGATTCACTGGGCCTGCTACGACATGCTGGCCTCGGAGGCGCGGATCGCGACGTATATCGCGGTGGCGCGGGGCGAGCTTTCGCAGCAGGGCTGGTTCAAAATGTCGCGCTCGCATACCCAGGCGTACGGGCACTCGGTGCTGCTGTCGTGGACGGGCACGATGTTCGAGTACCTGATGCCGGCGTTGTGGATGAACAGCTATCCCAACACGCTGCTCTCGCGGTCGCTGTACGCGGCGGTGGACATCCAGCGGGCGTATGCGCGGAAGAAGGGGATTCCGTGGGGGATTTCGGAATCGGGGCTGTCCGACCGCAACGAGCTGGGCCACTACCACTACCAGGCGTTCGGCATTCCGCAGGTGGCGCTCAAGTGGGACGCGACGGCCGGACCCGTGGTTTCGCCTTACTCGACCTTTCTGGCGCTGAATGTGGAACCGGAGGCGGCGATCCGCAACCTGCGGCGGATGGCGGCGGCGCACTGGACCGGTCCGTGGGGGTTCTACGAGGCCATCGACTTCCGCCAGGGTCGCAATCAACCGGAGCCGGTGCGGGAGTGGATGGCGCACCATCAGGGCATGTGCATTCTGGGCCTGCTGAATCTGCTGGATAACGGCGTGGTGCAGCAGTGGTTTTACGAGAACACGGAGATGCGGGCGGTGGAACTGCTGCTGCACGAGAAGCCAATTCGCGAGGCGGCCCTGAAAGCGCAGGCCTCCGCTACGAAGCCGCCGAAGCGGGCGAAGGCGAAGAAGAAACAGCCTGGGGCTCTGAACGGCGCGGTTCTGCCGAAGGCTGGATAGCGGCGACCTCGCGGGCGGGCTCGGCGTGCGGCGCGGCCTGGGCGAAGGCGGCGCGATGGCGCTGGTAGATGCCCAGCACTTTGGCGGCGCGGGCCGGATCGGTGGACCAGGTGCGGGAGACCTCAGTAACGAACTGCTCTCCATTGTCCGCCGCCAGCGCCCGGCGGTAGTTGGGCCAGGCGGGGGCGAGCGAGCGGAGCAGGGCCATGCGCTCGCGGAAGCAGGAATCCCAGTCGGGGAAGCTGACCCAGACGGCCTGGATGGCCACCCAGGCTCCGTGGCGGAATTCGCGGGTGGGCAGGATGATGGATGCGGTTCCTGACAGGGGCGGATGGGCCTGCTTCTGTCCGAAGAGGTTGTTAGCGACGACGGCCAGATGGGAGCGTCCCCAGCCGGATTCGAGGGCGGCCTCGCACGCAGCGTAATCGGGAAAGAGATGGCCGGCTTTGCGCGCCGCGTCGGACGCCTGCGCGAGAAATGCATCCTGCATGGAGTGCATGGTGATCCTTCCGAGCTGACTGGCCGGAGATGAGCACAGTCAGAAAAGGCGGAGCCGCGAAGGTTCCGCCGTGGGTTGAGGTTGGGCGGCGCGGGGACCCCCCTGGGTCATTTCCAGCGCATCCATATGATTCCGCGTGGTTTATCTATATATTTACTGACTCGACAACATATAGGCATATGATTCGAGGGCAGTTATTCAGAGCCTCTGGATCTGGCACCGTGGCAGCTGAGACAGTTCGATCTGGAGCGGAAGCTGGAAGGCTTCCGCTGCGATTTCCGATGGGTCACCCCCCCGGGTCATTCCCAGCTCATGCATTTGATTCTGAACGTGTTAGCTCCATGTTTACTGACGCGACAACAGGCAAGCATATGATTCGATGGCACTTTCCAAAAGGCGCTGGAATGGCGGGAGAGTCCATTGGCGTTCCGGAGCGAACAAAGAAAAAGGCCGCACAGGCGGCCTGTAAAATTGCGTGATGTTTTCTACCCTAATAAATTCAGAATAACTGTTCGGAGGTTGAATCGTGCCATCAAAGTTCGAGATGAATGAGATGTAAGTGCTTTGCCATCAGCGGCAGTTACTTTGGTGAAGAGCTGCGGGGCTTGACAACCCGGGCGGCGGCGCGGCGATGAATCTGAGACCGCAGTTATTTCTGAATAACATTCTGAAAAGCGGCCTTCTCAACCCCGATGCCGCAAGAAAGCCCGCGGAATTCCCGCGGACCATGGCGGCAGGGACGCGAGGAAGCGGAGCTGAAGGCGGTCGGGCAGAATCAACGTCCGGGCAGGATGAACGTCCGGGCACGATGAATCAGTGCAGGTCGGCGGCGGGCTCCAGGCGCAGGTCTTCGTAGGGCAGGTCGAGTTCGGCGCAGAGGGCCTCGACGACCAGCTCATGATCGGCGCGCTGGGGCAAGCCGGAGACGGTGATCGCGCCGATGACTCCGGCGCCGCGAACCCGAAGGGGAAAGCAGCCGCCGTGGGAGGCGTAGTCGGCGATGGGCAGGCCGTAGCGCTCGTGCAGGGAGGTGTGCCTCTGCTCCATTTCGAGGCCGATGGCGTAGGAGGGGCGGTGGTAGCGGAAGACGACGTTCGACTTGCGGCGGACCCACTCGGGGTTGTCGGGGG
>DAHVZZ010000421.1:0-6706 GCA_027323785.1 Acidobacterium sp.
GTATCGAGGCCGCCGGAGCTCTGGCTCCAGAACCCCGCCTCCAGGGATGCCGCGCACCGTTTCACCTCTGGCAGCGGCCGCAGAGACGTGGCCAGCGCGAGCACGTCCCGGGGACCGGCGCTGTCCAGCGAAATGCGGGCCAGCAGGCGGTCGAGGTCGAGGATGCCGGAGAGCCCGCGGCGCAGCTCCTCGCGGCGGATCAGGTCCGAACGGGCCGCGTCCACGGCGGCATAGCGCTCCTCGATGGCCCCCGGATCGATCATCGGCCGCAGCAGGGCGGAGCGGAGCGCGCGCTTGCCCATGGGCGTGCAGCAGGCGTCCATGGTGCGGAAGAGCGTCGTTTCAGGCCCGGCGTCGTAAAAGAGCGGGTCGAGCAGCTCCAGGTTCCGCACCGTGACCTGGTCGAGGTGCAGGCATTCGGCGCGGCGGTAGAAGCGCAGCGAGTCGACGTGTCCGGCGTCCGACTGCTGCGTGGAGCGGACGTAATGGACGATGGCTCCGGCGGCGATGGCCGCGACCGGATGACCGGCGAGGCCGAAGCCCTCCAGAGACTGGCTGCCCAGCTGCCGTTCCAGCAGCGGAAGGGCAAAATCGGCGGCAAAGACCCAGTCGTCGATGGGCGAGCGGGTTTTCACCTGGGCGAAGAGCGGCTCGAGGGTGGCGGCGTCCACGCCGGGGCCCAGCGGACCGCGGCCGGCGGGGAAAAGCAGCTCGCTCGGGTTCAGGCGGAGCAGCTCGTCCAGACACTGAGCCACGGCGCCGGGCCCGGAAAACTCCGTCGCCCGGAAGTCGGCCGTGGAAAGGTCGAGGTAGGCCAGTCCGGCGGTGTCCTGGTGCAGATGAACGGCGGCCAGGTAGTTGCTCTGTTCGGCCGCCAGCGAGGAATCGAGCGCCGTGCCGGGGGTCAGGACGCGGGTAATCTCGCGCCGGACGATCTTTTTGGCGAGCTTTGGATCCTCCATCTGCTCGCAGATGGCTACCCGGAAGCCCTTGCGCAGGAGCCGGGCGATGTAGTTTTCCGCGGCGTGATAGGGGACGCCGCACATGGGGACGCTGCGTTCCTTATCCCTTGCCGTGAGAGTGATTTGCAGCTCCCGCGAGGCGGTTTTGGCGTCGTCGAAAAACAGCTCGTAGAAGTCGCCGAGACGGAAAAAGAGCAGGGCGTCGGGATGCTGGCGCTTGGCGGCCAGGTACTGACGCATCAGCGGAGTCTGGGTTTCGGTCGTCGCCTCAGGCACGGAAGGCTCAGGATATCGCACACCGTCGGGCTCATCGGCGGAAATGCCGCCTGAAAAATCATGCACCTGAAGGCGAGAGGTGTGACATTTCTCACATCCATCGCTTTCGCCGGTTTGAATAATGGGGTTCATGGGCATCGCGTCGGCACATTTATACTTTTCGTACCCCCGGCGCGCGAACGTCCACACTAAATATGTTCATCCTTTGGCTCCGAGTTGCGACCGTTTTGTATGGAATCGCCAGCATTCTGGCGATTCCGGCCGTCCTCGGAGATCATCCGAAGGGTCACCGATACTGCCTTCCGGTCGCGCTGGGCGCATGGTTTTTCCATTTGGTGGCCACGGTGGAGCTGCTCGCGGCGGCTCATCACTGGATTCCGGTGATGGGCGACGAGATTGTCTCCACTCTGGCGCTGGCCATCGTGGCCATCTTCCTGCTGATCTTCTTCGTCTACCGCACGATCTCCTTTGGCCTGTTCGCCTTACCGCTGGCATTTCTGCTCACGGTGATTCCGGCCATCGGGAAGGATCACTATACCTTCGGCTCGCCGATGGTGCGGAACGGCTGGATCGCGTTCCACGTCATCATGCTGCTGGCCGCCTACGCGGCTCTGCTGTTCAGCATGATGTCCAGTTTCCTGTATCTGATCCAGGCAAGGCGGCTCAAAAGCCCGCAGTGGACCAGAGCCGGCGGGACGCAGCGGGGTTTTCTGGCCTGGCTGCCTCCTCTGGACACGATGGACCGGATCACCCAGAGTACTCTGGTGCTGGGATTTGTGTGCATGACGGCCGGCCTCTTCGCCGGGTCGCTGATCGCGCAGGAGCAGGTAGGCATTCGGTACTTTGCGGACCCAAAGGTGCTGCTCTCGTTCGTAATGTGGGGCCTCTATGTTGCGATTTTGTTCATCCGACGGAGTTCAGGCCTGCGCGGCCGCCGCGCCGCATGGTTTACCTCCGGAGTCTTTGTCGCCATGCTGTTCGTCTGGGCGGCCAACCTCCTCGGCTCCGTCCATAGCTCAGCACACAGGTTCGGTCTGAAATGAGATTTCTCGTCGCAGGGCTTAATCACAAAACGGCGCCGGTGGAGCTGCGGGAGCGGCTGGCCATCGGTTCTGAGGCGCTGGCGGACACCACCCGGGCGCTGCTCGCGGAGCCGGGTGTGAGCGAGGCCATGATCCTCTCCACCTGCAACCGCGTGGAAGTGGTGGTTTCGCATAACGGCGTCGCGCCGCAACTGCCGGAATTCCTGGCCACCCACTTTGCCGTCGACCCAAAAATCCTCAATCCACACCTCTATTGCTATGAGGACGCGGAAGCCGTGCGGCATCTGTACCGGGTTGCCGCCAGCCTCGATTCGATGGTGGTCGGCGAGTCCCAGATTCTGGGCCAGGTGAAGCAGTCGTGGACGGTGGCGCGGGAGATCGGCGCGGTGAAGGGGCCGCTCGACAAGCTGCTGCAGGGCGCATTCTCCGCCGCCAAGCGCGTGCGCACGGAAACAGAGATTGGCTCGTCGCCGGTTTCGATCGCTTCGGTCGCCGTCGACCTGGCACGGAGGATCTTCGGCTCCCTGGAGGGCCGGAAAATTCTCGTCGTCGGCGCGGGCAAGATGAGCGAGCTCTCGGCTCGCCACCTCATCCAGCATGGAGCTTCGTCCATCGTGGTGGCCAACCGCACCTATGACAAGGCCGTCCGGCTGGCCGGGCAGTTCCTCGGGCGGGCAATCCGCTTCGAGAGCCTCTTTGAGGAAGCGCACGAGGCCGACATCATCATCACCTCGACCGGCGCCAACGAGCACATTATCGGTATGGCGGAGGCGCAGCGCATCCTGCAGCGCCGCCGCAACCGCCCGGTGTTTCTCATCGATATTGCCGTGCCCCGCGATGTGGACCCCCAGGTGAACCGGCTGGAGGGCATCTTCCTCTATGACATCGACGACCTGCAGCAGGTGGCGGCCACGCATCTGGTGGACCGCGGACGGGAAGCCGAGCACGCCGAGGCCATCATCGCCGAGGAGACGGAGCGCTTCCACAAGCGGATTCGCACCGTGGACATTGCGCCCGTCATCCAGCACGTGCAGGCCAAGGTGGAGGAGCTGCGCCAGGCGGAACTGCGCCGCTGCCGCCAGCTGCTGAATTCGCTTTCGCCCGAGCAGCAGGAGGCCGTGGATCTGCTCACGCGCGGCCTGATGAACAAATTCCTGCACCTGCCGCTGCAGGCGCTCAAGACGGCTGCCCGCGAGGGCGATGCGGCTTCGCTGGCGTCGATTGGCGGGGTTTTTGCGCGGGAGTGCGCGATCCACAAGGCCGAGCTGGACGCCGAAGCAGCCGCTCAGGCGGCCGCCGAAGCCGAGAGCGAAGCCGAAGTTGAAATCGAACGCGAGGTTCGGCAGCCGGTGCGCCGGGGCTGAATCCTCGCCGGCGCGATACTCTGAAGCTCATGCCCGATCCCCAGGAAAAAACGACTTCAGCCGTGCTGCGCATCGGATCGCGCGGCTCGCAGCTGGCGCTGTGGCAGTCCAATCACATTGCCGCCCTTCTCCGCGCAGCCGGACACGAGGTGGTCATCGAGATCATCCGGACCCTCGGCGACGCGATGCAGCATGTTCCCTTCGCTCAGGTGGGCGATGGCACCCGGGACGGCAAGGGCATGTTCACCAAAGAAATTGAAGAGGCGCTCCACGATGGGCGCATCGATCTGGCGGTGCATAGCCTGAAAGACCTGCCGACCGAGCTGGCGGAGCCGTTCACCATTGCGGCCATTCCGGAACGCGTGGACCCGCGCGATGCCTTTGTTTAGGTGCGGTACGAGAGCTTTGAAGCGCTGCCCCACGGGGCGCGCATCGGAACCAGCAGTCTGCGGCGGCAGGCGCAGCTCCGCGCGCAGCGGCCTGACGTGCAGTGCCTGGAGTTTCGCGGCAATGTGGATACGCGGCTGCGCAAGCTGGCCGAAGGGCAGGTGGATGCGATCATCCTCGCCTCGGCCGGCCTGGAACGGCTGGGGCTGACCCAGCATCGCCGCGGATGCTTCTCGCCGCTGGTGCTGTGCCCGGCCGCCGGACAGGGTGCGCTCGGCATCGAATGCCGCGCCGGCGACGAGCCCACACTCGCCGCGCTGGCCTTCCTGAATCACGAGCCGACTCGCTACGCCGTCACCGCTGAACGGGCGGCGCTGGCCGCGCTCGGCGGCGGCTGTCAGGTGCCGATCGGCATTCACTGCTTCCCGGCCGGCGAATCCCAGGGCAAACCGAGCTACTCCGTCGCTGCCGCCGTGGCTGCGCCGGATGGCTCTCAGGTCCTGCGCGTGGTCCTTGACCGGCAGAGCGGCGATCCGGTCGCGCTGGGCCGCTTCATTGCCGACAAGCTGCTGGCCCAGGGCGCGGCTCGCCTGCTGCAAACTGTGCCTCCGCAGCCCCCGGCAAAAGCAGGCGCGGTCGAGCCGTGAGCAAGCTGCCGCTGGCCGGACGAACCATCCTGGTGACGCGGGCGCGGCATCAGGCAGGACGCCTCTCCGGCGAGCTGCGGGCCCTCGGCGCTGAGGTGCTCGAAATCCCCGCCATCGAAATCGCCCCACCCGAGTCCTATGAGCCGCTGGACGACGCCCTCGGCCATCTTTCCCGCTATTCATGGCTGATCGTGACCAGCGTCAACGCGGTGCGTGTACTGCGCGAGCGCATGGAAGCGCTCAGCATCGCTGCCGCTTCTTGCGGGCATCTCCACATCGCCGCTGTCGGATCGGGCACCGCTCAGGCGCTCATCGAAGCCGGCCTCCGCGCGGAGGTGACGCCCCGGGAGTACGTCGCCGAGTCGCTGCTGGAGTCGCTGGGCGAGCGCACCCGCGGGCAGCGCGTTCTGCTGGCGCACGCGGCCGTGGCGCGGGACGTGATTCCCGATGCGCTGCGCAGAGGAGGCGCATCCGTGGATGTCGTGGATGCCTACCGCACCATCATTCCCCAGGCTTCGGTGGCTCGCGTTCGGGAGCTGTTTGCGGTGGGCGCGTCTTACCCGGACGCCGCGACCTTCACCAGCTCATCCACGGTGACCAATTTTCTGGCGCTGCTGCGGGAAGCCGGCTGCGAGCGTCCCCCGGCGATGCGGGCGATTTCCATTGGGCCGGTCACCAGCGGAACCCTGCGCGAACACGGCTGGGAGCCGGCGGCCGAAGCCGATCCTCACGACCTCACCGGGCTGGTGGCGGCCGTCCTGCGCGCCCTGACCGCCTGATCTCGAGCCGGGCGGTCGCAGCCCAGGCTGTTACGGCAATTGCGCCGCGGCTTCAGCCGGAATCTTCACCCAGAAATGCCCGCCGCGTACCGAGGAGAGTGCGGGGTTGACGCCTTCCCGCGCCAGTCCGGGAAGCGGCTTTCCGCCAAAGGCGTTGGGATGTTGCGTATCGGACCACACCGCGCCGACATCGAGCCGCGCCTTTTCGTCGGTCACCAGGTTGTGGTGCAGCTGGCGCTGCTTATCCACAAAGGCTTCGATCACTTTGGCCGCGATCGGCGCCGCGCCCGAGCCCCATCCGCCGTGTTCCCACAGAACCACCACCACAATGTCCGGGTTCCGGCGCGGCGTGATGCCCACAAACCAGCCGTTGGCCCGGCGCGCAAGCACCGAGGAGACGCGATTCGCACCGGCGCTCTCGCTCACCACCTGCGCCGTTCCTGTCTTGCCGGCAAAGTCGATGCCCTTCAGCCGATCCTGGTGCGCCGTTGCAAACGGGCCCCCGTTCACGGTTTTGTACATGGCGTCGGTGATCGTTTCCCATGTGGATGTGGATTCCTGGACCGTGGCATTCCGCGTTCCGGGGAACTCCTCGCGGATCTGCTCGCGCATGCGCCGGCTCAGCTGGTTCTGGAAGACCACATGCGGCCACTCGAGAACCCCGCCCGAAGCAATACCGGCCACCGCGCGCGCCATCTGAATCGGAGTTACCTGCACCGCTCCCTGCCCGATCCCCACCGAGGGCGTTTCTCCCGGGTACCACTTCTGGTGCAGCACGCGCAGCTTCCACTCCGTCGAAGGCATCAGGCCGGAAGCCTCGTCGGGCAGATCCACGCCGGTTCTCCGGCCGATGCCGACTTCATGGGCGTACCTGGCGATGGTGTCAATGCCCAGCTTGGTCGCCAGCACATAAAAGAACGAGTCGCACGACCACGGAATCGCCTTCTCGATGTCCACGACTCCGTGATGCTGGTCGCAGCCGAACCAGTGTCCGTACAGCCGAATACCGCCCTGGCAGTCCACCGTGAGATTCTGCGCCACGCCCTGCTGCAGGCCCGCCAGCGACACGATCACCTTGAACATGGATCCCGGCGCCAGCTGCGCCTGGATCGTCTTGTTCATCAGCGGATGGTCGGGATCGGTGATGAGCTTGTTCCACTCGTTGCGATGGATGCGAATGGCGAACTGATTGGGATCGAAGGTCGGATGGCTGACCATGGCCAGCACTTCGCCGGTGCGCGGATCGAT
>DAHVZZ010000425.1:0-1627 GCA_027323785.1 Acidobacterium sp.
GAGGAATAGCGGCGGCTACAATCAGCAGGTGTCGCTGACTTTTGAGATTCATGAGACGAGCGGGGCGGGGCGGCGGGCGACGATGACGCTGCCGCATGGCGCTGTGGAGACGCCGGTGTTTATGCCGGTGGGGACGCAGGGGACGGTGAAGGCGATTCCGCAGCATCTGCTGGAAGAGCTGGACGTCGAGATTCTGCTGGGCAATACGTATCACCTGTATCTGCGGCCAGGGCATGAGGCGATCCGGCGGCTGGGCGGTCTGCACCGGTTTATGAGCTGGGAGCGGGCGATCCTGACGGATTCGGGCGGCTTCCAGGTGTTCAGCCTGAGCGAGCTGCGGAAGGTGACGGAGGACGGGGTGGCGTTCCGGTCGCATATCGACGGGTCGTCGCACTTCTTTTCGCCGGAGCACTCGATGGATGTGCAGATTGCTCTGGGGTCGGACATTGCGATGGCCTTCGACGAGTGCACGGAGTATCCGGCGGACTTTGCGCGGGCGCGGAAGTCGCTGGATATGACGCTGCGGTGGGCGCAGCGGAGCCGGGATCACTTTGAGGCGCACAAGCAGGAGCGTCCGTGGAGACAGGCGGCAGGCAGCAGCCGGCAGGCAGCAGGCAGCGGACGACTGGGCGACGGCGATCAGCAGGAGGAGCCTTGCCTGGACGGCCAGTTTCCGAATCTGTTTGGGATTGTGCAGGGCGGGATGTATCCGGAGCTGCGGCGGGAGTCGGCGGAGCGGCTGGTGGAGATGGATTTTCCGGGGTATGCGATCGGCGGGCTAAGCGTGGGCGAGCCGCGGGAGCTGACGCGGGAGATGATTGAGGCGACGCTGCCGCTGCTGCCGAAGGACAAGCCGCGGTATGTGATGGGCGTGGGGTATCCGGACGAGATTGCCGAGTACGCGCGGATGGGCGTGGACATGATGGACTGCGTGCTGCCGACGCGAGCGGCAAGGCACGGGCTGCTGTTCACGTCGGAGGGGCGGGTCAACATCAAGAACCGGCAATATGCGGAGGATCAGGGGCCGCTGGATCCGGCGTGCGGGTGTATGGTGTGCCGGCGGTATTCGCGGGCGTATCTGCGGCATTTGATGACGGCGCAGGAGCCGCTGTCGGCGGTGCTGAACACCCTGCACAATCTGGCGTTTTACCTGGAGACGATGCGGAGGGTGCGGGCGGAGATGGCGGTTCAGCGCGGGACGGCTTAAGCGAAGCGGTCGAGGTGGGCGCGTTCGGCGTGGGCTGCTATGGCGGCGTTGATGTCGAGGGCGAGGGCTAACGCGGCGCGGCCATCTTCGCCGGAGACGCGGGGCGTGGAGCGGGTGCGGACCGAGTCGAGGAAGGATTCGATTTCGAGACGGAGGGGCTCGCCGGGGCTGACGGGGGGCTTTTCGATGTGGAGGCCGGGGAATCCGGCGACGGAATTGCCGGTGGCGGCGGATGCAGCGGCGGCCGCGGCGGCCATGGCCTGAGAGCCGAGCTGGGAGCCAGCATGGGCGGCGCGGGAGACGTCGATGAGGAGCAGGTCCTGGCGGGCGTAGTCGATGGAGACGTACTGATGCGGCTGGAAGAAGCGCAGCTTGCGGACGCGCTCGGTGCTGACGCGGCTGGCGGTGAAGTTGGCGACG
>DAHVZZ010000441.1:0-2030 GCA_027323785.1 Acidobacterium sp.
CGATGACCCGCTGGGCGATCGCAGGAGCAACGCAGTACCCGGCGGCAACGGCATCGCCAGCGAGTTCGGGATGGCGCACCATCGTCGGAATCGCAGGAAATATTCCTGACAACGGGTTGGGGAACCCCGTGCTGCCGGCAATTTATGTTCCGTACACGACAGTGATGCCGCCCTACGCGCAATACAACATTCGAACACGCGGCAATCCACTCGGATATATGCATGCGCTGCGTGCCGCGGTCGCCTCTGTCGCCCCCAATCAGCAAATTTCCCGGGGGGCATCAACCCTGGAGTCGGTCCTGGAAAGCGATCCGCAGTGGAGCCGGCAGCGTCTTTTCTCGATTTTGTTTGGCTGCTTCTCAGCCATGGCGCTGCTTCTCGCTCTGGTGGGCCTCTTCAGTGTCGTCTCGTACGGGGTCACGCAGCGAACAGCTGAATTCGGTGTCCGCCTTGCGCTGGGTGCAACGCAACTGCACATCGTTTGGGTGGCGGCGCGCGCCGCGGTATTGAGCGCTCTTGCCGGGTTCGGTGCGGGTGTGGTGATCGATGTCTTCCTCAGGAGAATAGTCGGCCAATGGATGCATGATTCAACCGCGGGGATCAAGGGTCTGGTGGCAGCAATGCTGGTGGTGGTCATCTGCACTGCGGGGGCAACTCTGGCACCTGCCATTCGCGCAGCATCGCTCGATGTCAAAGACACCCTGCGTTACGAGTAAGCCCGCCCTCGTCCGTTCGGAGATGGAGCCATGTTCTCGCTTCTCGAAGATCGAAGAGCTCCACTGCATGAGGAAGACCCTGTGTTTGGTGCAAAGGGATTGCTCGGTGAGCGCCAAATACTCAGCGCGGGAATCTTGCCGGCTGAGACAGGAATCAGGAGGCGTTTAGCTCTTCTTGCCTCGCTCAGCGCAGAGGGCTCCGGACTGGCTGCCATCTGCGCCCACTCTGTTCTCTCCGCCATCCTTCTCATTCCGGGGGTTACGGCCGTCGCGTGGTGCTATTGTGCAGAGTCGCCGGATGCGACGAAGCGCCTGATCAGGCTGTTTGGCGTCATAGCGATCCTCGGAGGGGCGCTTACGGCCATTGGGTTTCTGCAGCTCCACTACACAGTGATCGCGCAGGCGGGCGGTCCGAAGAACGGCGAGACCGAGATCAGGACGCGGAAACGCATCGGCGGCGGAGACGATTCCTATGCCTCTGTAATTCTGTGGCCAAGGCCTCCGAAGGTTCTCAGAATTGTTTCTCCTCCGCCGCTGACTCAATCGGCTGATGTGGCGCGGCCATCGAAACCGCTCGTGATTCCATTTGACGGTGTCTACTGGTACCTCCGGTCGCCCGCGAACGCACCTGGGCGCAACGCTCACACCGCACACGGGAGCCCCACGAAGGTGGAGATTCATTCGGCAGACTGGCATCCGCTGATCATGGAAGCCCACCAACTTCTCGCATCACCTGTCGAAGCCGCCTGCTGCCGGGAACTGGAGTTGTCTATCCTGAATGCCGATAACCGGCCAGGCGCGATCAGAATCGCAGTGGTGCTGATCGACTCGTCGTCGCCGCATACGAGGTCAGAGGATCTCGGTACTCGCCCCGTTCGTTCCAGCATGCCGCCGGAGTTTAGCCTCAACCGGCCGCCGACGCCGGAGGTACTGGAATACCCGATACCTGCGGATCCTGAAATGCGCCAGTTCAACGAGATTGAGGTAATTTTTCTGCCATCGCACGAGAGATCGCTCGGAGGGGTCCAGATCGCCATTCGGAACTTCAGATTGCTCCCTCAGTAATCAGGTAGCATCACCTTCCACAGGTTCAGTCCACCCGGTCGCAGAACGGGCATCCCGACAAATGCTTCTGGTTGTCGGTGGTCGATATCAGCCCTGACCGCGTTTCCAGCCTGGCTGAGTTGAAGGTTGCCGGAGACTGGCCCGTGCGGCGCGGGGGAAATCGAGGGGCGCTACTCCCGTTTGCGGAGGGCCGGAGTGAAGGTGACGGCGAGCAGAAGGCCTTCCGGGGAGAGGAATCGGCTGACTCTC
>DAHVZZ010000443.1:0-6082 GCA_027323785.1 Acidobacterium sp.
CCGTAATAAGCTCCCGCGTCGATGCTCATCAGGATCGTCTCCTGATCGAGTTCCGTAGAAAGTATCTCGCTGTTGCGAATTAATTTGTCTCCCGCGTTGAAGCGACGCATCTAGCTCCTTTCCTTTTTCTGATCTGCACCAAAACGTGCCGCCCACGCCGATTCCAGGAAACTGACCAGCCTTTCGATCGTATTCCGATCTCGCTGGCGCGACACCTCGACAATCGTCGCCTGCTCCGCAATTTGCCCTGCCAGCCGCATGATATTACCTTGTGTGCTTTGGCCCTTCAGGTACTGGGGGCGATATAGATTCTCAAGCAGGCGATGCACCCGGTCAAACCCGCTAAGCACCTTAAAATTCGGATCGCCGCTCGCCTGTTCGGCGAGTATATGAATTGCCTTCAGCGGCGCTGGATCGGAACAGTAGCCTTCCTTCATGGGAACCACGAATTTGTCTACGTTGAAGCTCGCGCCCTGCGGGGTTCCGAGACGCTCATAAGCATCAGCGCAAAGCCGGAAGTGGGCTGGCGCAGGAAGAACTCGCAATCCCTCGGGAATTGACTCCACAGCGCAGACGTCGTCCGATAGCAAGCGATACCCCTTGCGATGAAACTCGGCCGCGAGCGTAGACTTGCCGATGCCCTGCGCGCCAACCATAATCATCGCTCCCCATCTCGTTTCAATTGCACTTCCATGTAGGGGAAACAAACCTCGCTGGTAGAGAAGCGCACCCATGGCCGAACCCAACAGGAACAGTCGAATTTCTTCCGGTGATGAGCCGGCCTGCGGTTCGATCGAAATTCGCTTTCCCTCCTCGACCAAATACTGGCCCACGCGAGGGACCGCCAGTCGAAAGGCACCCGGCCGAACCTCGTAGTAGCCATTTTCAAGAGATTCTGAAATGCGCGGCACTGCTGGCCGTAAGCAGATGATGACATCTGGCTTTCCGCCTGGTCGTGGATCGAGCGGAAGCTCTGGAGCAACAATCTCCGCATGAATGCGAAGGCCATATGCCCAATAAGCGTTGACGGACACTCCTGCTTCTCGCGTCATTTGAGAGACAGTTGCTTTCATAAACAGGTCACGCGGCTCCGTCAACCAATTGATGCTCTTTGTCTTTTAACCGGACAGGCAAGCCCGCAACTCTTGCATGTGTTCGCTATTCGCCTGTGAATATTCGTCTGCAAGGTGCCACGGGCTCCAGTTTCATGTCGCTGAGCCGGGCCGTGGCTCAACTTTAATGACTTGATCTTACCGAAGCAATGGCGCAAAAAGGGGAGTTGCCGACATGGCCCATGGTAACAAATCAAGCCTTTGCATGGTAATCACGCGAAATTACTTGAGGTTTCCGCCACCGCGCCTGACAGCCGATGGTGAAAGGCCAACTTTGAAAGATCGCGGACCTGGTCGGGATCAAACCGGCGACATCTTCCATGCCACCGGCACAACCTCTTCTAAATTAATGAATATAAATGACTGGAAAGACAGGAAAGTACTGAACAATGCGAATAACGATGACGTCAGCACCTACGCCAGCATACCAATTGAAATCAGAGCCTCGTCAATGTGA
Organism: Acidobacterium sp.; assembly: GCA_027323785.1. Classification (GTDB taxonomy): domain Bacteria; phylum Acidobacteriota; class Terriglobia; order Terriglobales; family Acidobacteriaceae; genus Palsa-343. The sequence continues at coordinate 1,570 of DAHVZZ010000443.1, forward strand.
AAAGGAAGGGGGACATGCCCCACGCAAGGTGCTTCCGAGCAACCAAGCCCAACCCCAAAGACCAGCACAACTTCACGGATCCGGAGTCGGCCCACTATCGCGGCGATCTGGTCCGCCAGATCTCGGAAGCCATCGTGCATCTGAACAAGAGCAAGAAGCTGCATCCCGTCCTGATCTGCGACGAGGCGCAACTGCTGCGCCACCCCGCTCTGGAGCAGTTGCCACTGCTGCTCAACTTCGACATGGACTCCTCGCATTACCTGACCTTGCTGCTGGCCGGAGAGCCGCTGCTGCGCCGCGACCTTGTCGCTGCAGATGCACGAGCCATTGCGGCAGCGCATTGCCGTGCAATACCACCTGGAAGGACTCTCGCGCGAGGAACTGAACGCCTATCTCGCCCACCAGTTCAAGAGTGCGGGAGTTTCCCAGCCATTGCTGGATGAGACCGCCTGTCAGGCGCTCTATCAGGCCACCAAGGGCATTCCGCGCAAAGTCAACAAGCTGGTGATGACGGCGCTGCGGCTGGCCGTGGCGCGCAAGCTGTCGCTGGTCAACGAGGGCACTCTGCTCGATGCCACCACCGAGGCGCTACTATGAACAAGACTCCGCCGGCCTCGGTCCTTTCCCTGGCCGAGCTGCCGCAACAGCAGTCGCCGGAGCCGGCGCCGTGCCTGGTCGAGCCCGGCCTGTTGCCGGCACAGGGCATCCTGTTTGTGGGCGGCGAACCCAGGGTTGGAAAATCGCTGCTGGTTACCAATCTCGCGCTGGCCTGGCGGCGGGCTCGGACCGCCTCGGGTTCCCTGTCGCCAGGCCGTGCCGCGTGCTGGTCTGCTAGTTCGAGTTACCGATGCCGCAGTTCATCAGCCGGCTGGAGACCATGCGCCAACACCTGGGCTCCGCTGCCGACCGCAACCTGTTCGTCGATACCCGCGCCAGCGGCCGTTCGGACCTGCTAACACCGATTGGCCCTGTTCTGTGTTCTGGCCTTTGCGGATTTGCTGCTGATTCGGCGTCTTCAGCAGGTCCGGGGTGCTCAATTGATCCTGTGTATACAGTTGATCTTTGGCCTTAAGCTAATCCCGATCCCGCATCTTCAGCTGGTCCGGGGTGCTCAGTTGATCCTGTGTATGCAGTTGATCTTTGACCTTAAGCTGATCCCGATCCTGCGTCTTCAGCTGGTCCTTACTCTTCAGCTGATCCTTGGTCTTCAGCTGATCCTTGGTCTGGAGCTTGTCCCGATCCCGCGTCTTCAGCTGGTCTTTGGTATGCAACTGGTCCTTTGTCTTGAGTTGATCGCGGGTCCGCAAATGGTCTGGCGTCCGCAACCTATCGCGCGTTCGAAGCTGATCGCGTTGCGCGCTGCCCATGCTCGTACGTCTGCCAGCCGCGCCACGATGTTGTGCCGGTGCCAAGGCCGGAATCGTCAGGACGACGGCAACCAGTAGTCCTTTTATGAGGGTTTTCATGACTTCACCTCCAGTCGGATTTAAGGCTGGTGACTCGAACTCACCATATCTATGGTCATCGCCTGCCCCTGCCCACGGGACGATTCGTTCCGCCGCTACCCAATCCCCGCATGCCGATTCCAGAAGAACCGGAACCTTTCAGTCCCGGCATTGACCGCTGCATTCGCTGCGGCTGGCTGAGCTCCTGTCCGTTTCTCAACCAGACTTCCTGCCCAGACTTAACCAATACTTCCTGTTCAGGATGAAGTTGGCTTGCCACTGCGACAAGTCCCTTCTCCACCCCAACCTGGGTGTCCCCGTTCTGCGCCACCGCCACTGCAAAGATAGTCCCTCTGACCGCGATAATTGCGGTGGGTGTAGTTATCACCTTGGGGTTCGGGCGGCCGCTTAGCTTCTCGATCTGCACGCGTACGTTACCCAGCAGTACATGGAGGAACTCCTTCCATCTGCCGTGTCCCGAACGCAACTCAACATGAGAATTGGGAAAAATGCGGATAGTACTGCCATCCGGTAATCGCATGATTGCCGACGACCTGGCATCGGTGAGGATCGAATCGCCGGCCTGAACTTCGTCTCGTTGATGCAGGCGCACAGGCACGTTGTGACCACGTATCAGGCTGACCTTGCCTTTCACCGCCGATATTTGTCCTGCTACCGGGTTCTGCGCCAACGCGGGCAGAGCCAGGATAAACATGATAACCACGGCGACGAATTTGTAGTGAGTCCGAGTCATCGTAGCCTCGCTTTCAAGAGCAGCAAACTGGATGCCAAAGTAGCAATCCCGGAAAGCGCTGAAAACACACGTTCAGGATTTCTCATTGTGCTTTGAAACCTGCGTTTCGGGCACACTGGTGTGCCCTTCGTGCAGCAGGCCCCAGCGATCAAGCTTCTTGTAAAGAGTGCGGCGCTGAATGTTGAGGCGTTCGGCCGCCGCCGTACGATTGCCTCCGCACGCGCGGAGCGCTTCCAGTACATGCTTCTTTTCCGCTTCTTCCAGACTCTGGGCTGTCGAAGCCGGCATCGCTTGAGTATCAGCCAAGCCCAGGATCTGCCGAACCTCTGCCGCTCCCAGTGGTCCTGAAGATGACATGGCAACCATGCGCTCAATGGCGTTTTTCAGTTCACGGACATTGCCCGGCCATCGGTACGTTTCAAGCACGTTCATGCCCGCCGGCTCCAGCCGGCTGCTCCGGCCCATCCGATCATTGGCATCCCCGAGAAAGCGATGGACCAGCAGAGGTATGTCCTTCACTCGTTCGCGCAGCGGTGGCACGTCGATGTGCAGCACGTTCAGCCGGTGATAGAGATCAGCGCGAAACTCACCGGCTTGTATCATCGCTTCCAATTGCCGGTGCGTGGCTGCCAGAATCCGCGCCGTAACCGGCTTTGCCGTGTTCGCACCCACAGGACGATACTCCCTGGCCTCCAGAAGGCGGAGCAGCTTTGCCTGGAAAGAGACTGGAATCTCCCCGATCTCATCCAGAAAAACGGTGCCATTGCGGGCCTGTTCGATGATGCCGACGCGATCTTTTTCTGCACTGGTGAATGCGCCTCGAGTGGAGCCGAACAGCTCGCTTTCCCAGAGATTCTCGGGAATGGCGGCGCAATCCACAGGCAAAAACGGCTGCTTGGCTTTTGCGCCTGCAGCATGAATGGCACGGGCCACCAACTCTTTTCCGCTGCCGGTTTCGCCACGGATCAACACAATGGCCTGCGACTGCGCTGCCCGCGCTATGTCTTTATACAGCCGCACCATGACCGGAGATGTACCCACGATCTCATCGCCCGATGCCGGCTCAGGAGGCAGGGGTTCTGCCGGCTGCAACGACAACTCCGCCCGTTGCAGCACTTGCAACAGCTCATGCAGGTCAACCGGCTTGGGCAGGTAGTCGAATGCGCCGCTTGTTTCCGCCTCAACAGTCGTTCGTACCGAACCTTTGGCGGTCATCAGGATCACTGCACTGGATGGCATCGTCCCTTTCGCCGCCTTCAAAATGTCCAGGCCGGTGACGCGGTCAATGTAAATGTCAGCCACAATCAACGGAAATTGCGCGGTGACAGCCAACCGCAGTCCTTCGCTGCCACTGTTGGTCACCGTGACGGGATAGCCTTTTGCTTCAAGGAATGTGGCGATCGGAAACGTAATTTCCTCTTCGTCATCGATCAGGAGGACGGGAAGCTTTTCGCTCATTCCGTCACCTCTCTTGGCAGCAGCACAGTAAAGCGGGAACCCTTTCCCGGTTCGCTTGACACTTCCACTCTGCCTCCGTGTTGAGTAACGATCTCCTTGACCAGGGCCAATCCCACGCCCGAGCCCGGTTGCCCTCCATCGTGCAGCCTGGCTCGATAGAAGCGCTCAAAGATGTGCTTCTGTTCCGCCGGTTCAATGCCGCATCCCTGGTCGCTGACATCAAGGCGTGCCAACTGCGATTCAGATCGCAACGTGATGCGAACAGTGCTCGATTCCGGACTGAACTTGACAGCATTCACGAGCAGGTTATAGACAGCAAACTGGAGCAACACCGGATCCGCGGCGACGGTTACGAACTCAAGGTCCTGCTCGATTGCGATGTTCTTCCTCAGCGCCAGTAGCGCTGCGCGCTCACAGGCATCAGCAGCGACCTTGTCCAGTTCTACATGCTGTCGCTCCAGCTTCAGCACGCCGGCGGCAATGCGTTCAACATCAAGGAAGGTGGTCACTACTCCTGAAAGGCGCCCGGATTCCGAGTAAATACGCTGAGCTATCTCTTCCTTCTTGCGCTCGGGGATCTCCGCTTCCGTCATCAATTGACTGGAGGCGTGGATTGCAGTCAGCGGAGTTTTGATTTCGTGCGCGACTGCCTGCAGGCGAAACGCATAGTCTTGCTGGCCCACGATGGCCGCACGGAGCCGGCTGCGAACAAAACGAGTGTGCACCAGAAACGCAATCAGCGAGGCGGCCGCCTCCGTTACCAACCACGAGCCTGCAGGTACAATCACCCCGCTACGGAAGAGCACGTACGACAGCACCGGGATCAACACAACACCGCTCACTGCAACAGGAATCA
>DAHVZZ010000453.1:0-1912 GCA_027323785.1 Acidobacterium sp.
GATCCCCTCGATGTCCAGCTGGAAATGCTGGAAGGGGAGGAAATGCATCCGCAGAGCCGCGGACGCGACAGCCACCACCCTGATCGCCTCGCCGGCGTGCTGCGGCAGGTCGCCGAGGAATCCGGCTGGCGCAACCGCAAAAAGACGCCCGGCCGCGGTATGGGCATTGCCGCCTATGCCTGCCACCTGGGCTACTGCGCCGAAGTCGCCGAAGTCAGCGTCGACTCGCAGAACCGCGTGCGCGTGCATCACGTCTGGGCGGTCACCGATGTCGGCCGCCAGATCGTCAACCCCTCGGGCGCCCACGCTCAGGTGGAAGGCGCCATCATGGAAGGCATCGGCCAGACCATGATCGAGGTACGCATGAAGGGTGGGCGGATGTCGCCCGACAACTTCCCCGACTATCCTCTGGCCAGGATCCATCAAACCCCGGAGATGCATATTTCCTTCCGCATCACCGACAATCATCCAACCGGCCTCGGTGAGCCGGCTCTGCCGCCCGTGCTTCCGGCCATCTGCAACGCGATCTTCGCCGCCACCGGCAAGCGCGTGCGGACTCTTCCCATGTCCGGGAGCGGTTTCCGCCTGGCCTGATCCCGGCGGGACCGTCCCGGCTTTCCCGCGGGGCAGCGGCAGAACCAGCTTTTTGGCAACTTCCGGCGGTCGCATACAGCGGCGGACTATACTGATGCATCTGTAACAATCAGTTGAATCTGGAGCGACCGTCGCCGAATGGATGAAGTCAAGGCCCACACGACAGGTGCAGACCGTCGCCCACTCCCGGTATCCTGCACCGTTGTCGTCCCCTGCTATAACGAAGCGGCGCGTTTCCGCATGGAGGCGTTCGAGCACTTTCTGCGCTCTCCCGAGAACGCGAACATCCGCCTGCTCTTTGTGAACGACGGCAGCCGCGATGCCACTCTGAGCGTGCTGGAAGGGCTGCGTGGCCGCTTTCCCGAGCGCGTCAGCGTGTTCGATCAGCAGCCCAATCGCGGTAAGGCGGAAGCCGTGCGCAACGGCATGCTGCGGGTCATCGCCTCGGGCGAGGCCGCGGTCACCGGCTTCTGGGATGCCGACCTGGCTACGCCTCTCGCGCAGATCCAGGACTTCCTGCATCTGCTGGAGGCCCACCCCCAGCTACAGATCGTCTTTGGAGCCCGCGTGCGCCTGCTGGGACGCGCCATCCACCGCCAGCCCGTGCGCCACTACCTCGGGCGCATCTTCGCCACCGTGGTCTCCGTCGCGCTCAAAATGCCCATCTACGACACCCAGTGCGGCGCCAAGCTCTTCCGCATCACACCCGATCTGCAATGGGTCCTGGCTCAACCATTCCACTCGCGCTGGATCTTCGACGTGGAAATCCTCGCCCGCTACCTCCAGTACTACGGCGGAGACGTGCCGCGGCTGCAGGCGGAGATTTACGAATTCCCCCTGCCGGAGTGGACCGATGTCGCCGGGTCGAAGGTGAAGCCTACCGACTTCTTTCGCGCCCTCGGCGAGCTGGTGGAAATTCGGCGGCGTCACCTGGCCCGGTGATCGAGTCTTCCTGGGCGCTCCATCGACGCCGCGTGCTCAGGGCTGCGGCGGCCCCATCGCCCTTCGCCTCTCCTCGTGACGCTCCAGAATTGCGGACTCGTGCGCTGCGGAGATACGAAAGCCCAGCGTCCTCAGACGGACAACCGTCTCGCGGAGATCGAGCAGTCCGCGAAGCGAAGCCTCGCTCAGCACCGCCATTGTTCCCGCTATCTCGATTTTCCGTTCGGCAGCGGCGAGCCGCCCGTCACGGTCGTCGATCAGCAGAACGCTCCCCGTGGTTGACTGAGCAAGGCTGATCGCTTCCTTCTCGCCCGCTCCGAGATGAACCGGAAGGGTAAGGTCCATCTCGCTAACGGGGACAAACTCAATCCAGGAA
>DAHVZZ010000187.1:0-1655 GCA_027323785.1 Acidobacterium sp.
CAAGGCGACACGTCACCCCCGGCGGGTTGCTGCAGAGCAACCTTGCGGTAACTCTGCGGGAACGTGTGTGGAATGAGCGCCATGGAGCCGAGAGCCGCATAAACACTGGTGTTTACATGTTTACGTGGGTGAACGTGTTGAAAAGAAAGAATCGAGGCGGAAACGGCATCCCGGCGCGCTGACGCGCGGTAGCCTCCGCTGCGGTGCCCGTCAAGGGTCTTCGATGAACGCGCAAAGAACGGCGCGCCCTTGACCGCCATCCTCGCTGCGGCTGGTTCTCAGCTACGAGAGGAATGTCTTCCTCTCATGTTGTCCATGAGGAGCGCGACGGTGGCGGGCCGGTGTAGCATCCGTGCATGGAGTACGACCGGGACAAAGTGGACGAGATGACGCTGGCGCTGCTGCGGCTGACGACGTTCGATGAGGACCAATACGGTGCGCGGGCATGGAAGGGGCACGACTGGGATACTCTGGACCGGCTGCATGCCAAGGGATACATCTCCGATCCGAAGAGCAAGGCGAAGTCGGTGGTGCTGACCGAAGAGGGCGAGCGTCTGTCACGGGAACTGTTCGAGCGCCACTTCGGACGCAAGGGCTGAAAGCGCGGCGCCGGGGTTGCGGGGCGTGCTCACATCAAAAATGGAATGCAGATGGAACGGAGGCCGGATGTGATCCGGCCTTTTGATTGTGAGGTTAGAGGTTGATGGCTTTCATGCCTTGTTCGTGGTAGCGGGTTCCGGCGGTGGCGTTGGGTGGGAAGGCCTGATGGATGCGGTTGAGGGTTTCGGGGGTGAGCTGGACGGTGGCTGCGCCGAGGTTTTCTTCGAGGTAGTTGAGGCGCTTGGTGCCGGGGATGGGGACGATATCGTTGCCCTGGGCGAGGACCCAGGCGAGGGCGAGTTGGGAGGGGGTGCAGCCGAGTTCGGTGGCGATGGTTTTTACGGTGTCGGCTAACTGGAGATTGCGGGTGAAGTTTTCGCCCTGGAAGCGGGGGTGGCGGCTGCGCCAGTCGTCGGCGGGAATGTCGGCGGGGGACTGGAATCGTCCGGTGAGGAATCCGCGGCCGAGGGGGGAGTAGGCGACGAAGCCGATGCCGAGTTCGCGGCAGGTGGCGAGGATTTCGTCTTCGGGATCGCGGGACCAGAGGGAGTATTCGGTCTGGAGGGCGGCGATGGGATGGACTTTGGCGGCGCGGCGGAGGGTGGCGGGAGCGGCCTCAGACATGCCGAGGTGGCGGACTTTGCCGGCGGTGACGAGCTCGGCCATAGCGCCGATGGTGTCTTCGATAGGGGTGTTGGGATCGACGCGGTGCTGGTAGTAGAGGTCGATGTGGTCGATGCCGAGGCGCTGGAGGCTGGCGTCGCAGGCCTGGCGGACGTATTCGGGCCGGCCGACGACGCCGAATCCATCGCCGTCATCCACCGCGCCCTCGACTCCGGCGTCAACTTCCTCGACACCGCCGACATGTACGGCACCGGACGCAACGAGCAGCTCGTCGGCCGCGCCATCAGCGACCGCCGCGACCGCGTCATTCTCGCCACCAAGTTCGGCAACATGCGCGGCCCCAACGGCGAATTCCTCGGCGTCAACGGCCGGCCCGAATACGTCCGCCAGGCCTGCGACGCCAGCCTCCAGCGCCTCGGCATCGACCACAT
>DAHVZZ010000188.1:0-3001 GCA_027323785.1 Acidobacterium sp.
TCCCGCGCTGACGTCAGAGGCGCTCGCTCGGGCAAACGGCCCAAAGCCTCCAGCCGCTCCCGGAGTCGTCACAAAGCAGCCATCCTTGCCGAGTCCCGACCCAGCCTGGTAACCCTCGGCCGCCCACGGATCGACCAGCTCGCCGTAGTTGAGGCTGTCCACCACCAGCCCCGAAGCATTGCGCAACACCATGCTCCCATCGCGAACCGGCACTTTGAACCGTCCGAAGAGGATCATGCTGCTGGAAAGCGCCGGCCCGCCGAACCACTGGTTGGGCGCGTGCGTTCCCTGGTAGCCCGCGGCTGTGTCCGCCGCGTCCCGCACCACCGCGTTCACACCATGGCTCCTGCTCAGCGGACTGCTCAGCACAATCCCCGTGCCCAGCGCCTGGATCGGCTCGTTGCTGATGTGGGCAAACTCCGTCGCCGGCTGAAAGTGGATGCCGGTCCCGTTATCGCTGAAGGGCAGGTTGGACGAATGATTGAAGCGCAGCGGCGCCGCCAGTTCCAGCCCTGTTCCCAAATCTTCGGCCTGCGCACCCTTGCCATACGCCTGCGTCAGCGCCGGCTTGAAGTGCACCACCGCGCCATCCACTCCGGTAATCGTCACCGTCTTCTGGTGCGGTGCGGAGCCGAGATTCATCTGGTTGCCCGTCGCGAATCCCTTCGCGTTCGCCACCCGGATGCTCGTGGCCCCGGCGTCGGCCGCCGCCGTCAGCATGGTTCTGCTGGTTCCGGTGCCCACATGTGTCACCGTCACGGTTTCGATTCCATGACCCACGCTGTCGATGTCCAACCGGATCTTATCGCCCACCGAAATATCCGCAACCGAGGTCACCTTGATATTCCGCGAGCCGGCATGTGCGGGTGCCGCAAGATAATCCTGCGATCCCGGCTTGCCCACCGCCGTCACCGTCGCCACCTCGTAGTGCTCCCGATGCGCCGGAACCGTGGGATACGTCGCCCCATAGCCCAGCGCGATCTTCTGCCCGACCACAAAGCTGGAGACATCGGCCACCGGCACGTCCGTCGAACCACGTGGAATGGTGATCACCGGCCCCTGCGGCAGAGGCTCCCACACCGTCGTGCTGATGCTCGCCGCCGTCCCAACGCTTTTGATCGTCCGCGTTTCCGCGCCTGCGCCCGTGCCGATCACGACTGTGTCGCCGGGCTTCATGCCCGCCGTGCTGCGGACATAAATCGTGCTGCTGCCCGCCGCTGCCGGAGCGGCCAAGCCCGAATTCGCCAGCCCCAGCAGATAGAAGTGATGAGGCGCCAGTTCGGTCCCCGCCGGAATCCTGATGTCGGAGAAAATCACGTGCTGCGCCGGATGCTCTGTCAGCGTCCAGCCCGAAAGATTCACGCTGCTGCCGCCCGAATTGTACAGCTCGATAAACGAGTTGGTGGAATTGTTCGGCGGCCCGGAGTTGATGCGAAACTCATTAATCCTGATCGGGCTGACGTTGCGCACCTTCTCCGCAATCGCCACCGAATGCTTTGTACCGTTCGCCGCATCGGTCCAGGACGCCTTGCCCAGCAGATCGCCATTCAGAGCCGCCTGCCCCGACGTCACATCAAAGCTCACCGCCTGGCTCGCCCCTGGCGCGATCGGTCCCGCGAACACCGCCAGGTCATTCGTTGAACCCGGCACCACGGCCTTCCACTGCGCGCTCGGCACGCCGAGGCTCAGCTTCACGTCGGCCACCGGCCCGCTGGTCGTATTAGTGAAAGTCAGGGTGGTCATCTGCGATGAGCCGGGCGAGAACGTCTGTAGTCCCGGAGGCGCGGCCGTCGCATCCGCCGGAGCCAGGCTCAGCGGCAGCGCGCGATATTGCGCGGCGACAATGTTCGCCTGCACGCGCTGGTCCGTCGCATTCGTCGGGAACGTTCCCGCCGCGGTCATCACGCCCTCATAAAAAGTTCCCTGCGAGCCGTTGCTGTTGTCGCCGCCGTTGCCCAGCACGATCGCGCCCTGTTTGCGCATGGGATCGTAGCCGGGGCCGACCCGCGGCCCGCTGAACATCACCGACAATCGCCCCTGCTCCGCGTTGCCGCCCATCGAGGTCCAGTGGTGCGCTTCGCCTTTGGCTATGCCGGTCACAAACTGCCAGGGAATATTGGGCAGCTTGGCGCAGAACTTATCGGACTCCTTCGAATTCACGCACCCAACGAGGTTGTTTTCCTGGTCGGTCATCACCCACGGACCGGGAAGGCTGCCGCGATACCAATACGGAGCGTCGCCAAAGTAGGCGGTCTCCATCGTGCCGGCATCGTCGTCGTGGCTGTCGATCTCGGCATTGCCGAAATCGAAGCAGCAGCCGGAATTGAAGTGCTTGCCGTTGACCACCCAGTACTGGCCTTCGGCCTGGTCGTCCACGGCGGTGCCGCTGGGGTCGTCGTCGCGCAGCCCCATGCCCGGCTCGATGAACCCCCCGTAGACCTTGTGCCCCACCACCATCGCCGGCGCCATGTCGGCCACAGGAACGTTATTGAAGCCGCCCATCGCCGGCCCACTGAATGCCCCGCGCGGCGCCTGCGTCAGATTGTTGTGATGGCCCGACTGATCGTAAATCTCCGTGATCCAGCAGTACGTGTTCGCGCAGAACCGGTCCTGCGCCGCGGCGTCCGCATATCCGCCGCCGGTTGGAACCGGCGACGTGCCAGGCTCCACCACCCCAATGTTCAGCGCCTTGCCATCCGACTGCCGCACCACCTGGTACAGCGGCCCCTTATAGGAGGCATAGAGAGCGCGCGTCGTGCTGAAGGCGGCCACGCACGGGTCGCCGGCGGCCGCATAGATATCGCACGGTCCTTTGGGCCGGTGCGGAGCAGCCTGCGACTGCGCGGCTGCATGGTGTGGCATCATCAGCGCTGCGCCGGCCAGCGCGAGCGACATTGCGAGCATCGATCGGATCTTCATTTTCATCTGGTTCCTGTGCCCCTGGCCCGAAACTTCAGGCACGCGGAGCTGGTCTCTTCAGCGTTGCGTGAGGTTCTGTCGA
>DAHVZZ010000478.1:0-5262 GCA_027323785.1 Acidobacterium sp.
TGCGACGCAATGGTTGCAGACAGGCTCGTGGGCAGGAAGGCGTACCGGCAGTCGCTGTTGAGGCTGGCGGCGCGCATGATGAACAGGCACTCCGTCGGTATTCCTGCTGTTGGAATGTTCGACGCCGGCATTCTGGAGAAACGAATCATGGCTATGAAGGCGAAACGATCTGTTCCCGGCCGTGCGGTGCGAGCGGGATTGAGCGGGTGTGTGGCGCTGCTTCTGGCGGGTGTGCTGGCGACGGGCTGCGCCCTGGCGAAGCAGGTGAAGGAACCAGCAATAGACCATGCCGGGACGGTGGGTAAGGTCTATAACATCGGCAAGAACAAAGATATCAAGCCTCCGGTCCTGATATCGGGGCCACGGGCGAAGTATTCCAGGAGGGCTATCCGTGCGAAATACAACGGCAACGTTCTGCTTCAGATTGTCGTGACTCCGGAGGGGCATGTCGCGGATGTTCACGTTCTTCACCATCTGGGAATGGGGCTCGACCAGAAGGCCATTGAGGCGGCAGAACAATACAGGTTCAAGCCGGCAACGCTGCACGGCCATCCTGTCGCGGTAAAGGCGGAAATGGAAGTCCGTTTCCGCCAATATGGATAGCGGCCTGAAAGCGGACGTGTGAAGTGAAGCACCACCAGACGCCGGTGTAACAAAGGTGCGATCATTTCAGCTCTTAAAATCAAGCTGGCGATTTGCTGGCATGGCATGCGAGGCCGGAAAACGTTGGTTGCGAGGTTGGGCGGTGGGGATGTCCGGCTGGCAGGGTTTTGGTGAGTCAAAGCGCTGCATTTGATGGGATGAAAGCAAAGAGGGCGGGCCGAGAGGCGGCGGAAAATGACGAGGCCGGATTTTGGGAAAACGGGCTTAAGATGGGATCGCCTGTGAAACAGGGCATGTGCGCGTCCTGACGCCAGGCGGGGCCCGGTGCGTAGCGAGGTGCTTCCATGGTCGGGAGACGTGTCTCTATTTTCCTGGGCAGTGTGGCGGTGGTGAGCCTGGGGCTGGTTTGGGTGCAGAGCCGGACGGTGGTGTGGGCGCAGGCTGGGCAGCAGGCGCAGACTCCGACCGCGGGTACCAATGTGCCGCTGTTCCGCACGCATTCAAACCTAGTTCTGGTGGATGTGGTGGTGCAGAGCGGAAAGAAGCCCGTGGAGGGGCTGACGAGAGGGGACTTCCACGTCTTTGAGGATGGCCGGCCGCAGACGGTGAGCTTCTTCCAGGAACACAGGGCGACGGACGCGGTGAAAGTGGCGAAGGCGCCGGTGAATCTGCCTCCGCACACCTTCAGCAACGCGCCGCGGTATGCGGTGACGTCGGCGGCGAACGTGCTGCTGCTGGACGGGTTGAATACGCCGGTGTCGGATCAGGTGTACGTGCGGCGGCGAATGCTTCAGTACCTGAAGACGATTCCGGTGGGTACGCGGGTCGCGGTTTTTACGATGGGAACGCATCTGCGGATGGTGCAGGGATTCACGACGGATTCGGAGACGATCCACAAGGCGCTGACGGAGAAACGGGGCAGCGCGCAGCTGTCGCCACTGCTGGATCCGATGCTGAATCAGACGCTGACGGACATGATCGACGAGGCCGGGGGCCAGGGTGCGACGTACATGGCGCAGGTGAATATGGCGCAGTTCGAGGAGCAGACGGAGAACTTTACGCGGAACCTGCGGGCGGAGATGACAATGGACGCGTTCAGCCAGCTGGGCCGGTATCTGAGCACGATTCCGGGACGGAAGAACGTGATCTGGTTCGCGGGGTCGATGCCGTTCAGCATGCAGAACGGAGCGACGCGGAGTTTTCCGGCGGCAGCTACAGAGAGTTTTATGGCTGGCTCCGACGCCACGGCGGACGAAATGGCCGACTTTGGGGGACAGCTGAAGCGGTTACTGGAACTGCTGACGGTCGCGCGGGTGGCGCTGTATCCGGTGGATGCGCGCGGGCTGGAGCCGAATCGCAGCGATATGGCAGAAAATCATGTGTTGAATCCGCAGCTGCTGAACGTGAACAAGAGCAACAGCCAGAACAGTCTGGCATCGAATAACCAGGCTAATGGGACCGTCAATCAGGGTGGGGCACAGACGGGACTGCTGGATAGTTCGACGGTGGGAGACAAGCTGGCCAAGAGCGATGATCTGCAGGTGGAGTCGCAGCAGTGGAGACATCTCCACATGGAGGAGATCGCCCGCGAGACGGGGGGCGAGGCATTCTATGACCAGAACGGACTGGGGCGGGTGCTGGGCGAAGCGATCGCGAACGGATCGAACTACTACACGCTTGGGTATGTGCCGACCGATCCGAATTACGACGGGGCCTACCGCCGGATTCGGGTGGCGGTGAATGGTGAAGACTACAAGCTGGAATACCGGCGCGGGTATTATGCGGCGAATCCGGCGAAGGTATCGACGTGGGTGCCTGGGCGGATGAATCCGCTGATCGCGGCGATGCAGCACGGGTCGATACCGCTGTCGCAGGTGCGGTTCGACGTGCGGATTCTGCCGGCGGGGGCGCCGGCGTTGCGGACCGAGCCAGTGACGCCCGGGCCGGCGGGCGCGCTGGCGACGATGCTGAAGCCTCCGGTGACGCGGTACATCGCGGATTACTGGATCAAACCGAGCCAGCTGAGTCACACGGTACTGCCGAACGGGATATGGCACTCCGAGCTGGAACTGACGCAGGTAGCCTATACTCCGGGAGGGATTCGGAAGAACTATACGGATGTGGGGCTGGCGGTGAATGTGCCGCCGAGCCGGCAAAACGACCCGATTCGGCTGGAGCAGCAGATCGATCTGCCGCCGGGGCTGGTGTACCTGCGAGTGGGAGTCCGTGACCTGAAGAGCGGCCAGATCGGCACGCTGGAGGTCCCGCTGAAGGTCAGCGGCGGACCTGGAAATTAAGCCTTCCGAAAAGAGCGGCACTGCGGGGATGGAACGGCGGCAGCCACCATGCGCTTGCCAAGGCGGGGTGTTATCGGTGAAACTGGCGCTCTCCGCTATTCCTATGCAGGGTAAATGTGAATTTGCCTGCGAGCGACTGATGGATTCCCCCTCGTCTGCGCTCGGCGCGATGGAGTGACGGAGAGGCCCCGGTCACTCTTTTCATTTATGGATACGACTTCTTCTATGCCGCAGGACAGCCTGGAGCAGCAGGTGGCGCGTCTGCAGGCGCTGCTGGAAGCCTCGCGCCAGGTACACTCCACTATGAGAGTCAGCCAGGTGCTGGAGCAGGCGGCGCGCGTGCTGGTGCGCGAGCTGGAAATTGACGGGGCGAGCTTCGTGAAGCCGGAGACAGGTGAGCTTCTCGCCGCGTATGGAGACGCTCCGGCGGCGCCATTTGAGCAATGCGCGCGGTTTCCCTTGTTTTCGCGGGAGAATCAGATGCTGGCGGAGTTGGTGGTGACGGCTCCGGAGGGCGGGGCGTTTTCGCTGTACGAGCTGGATTTTCTGGAGGGTCTGGCGCTGCAGACGGCGGTGGCGCTGGAGAATGCCACGCTGCACGAGCGGGATATGGAGTGGGCGCGGGTGCAGCAGGATCTGGACGCGGCGCGGGCGGTGCAGCGGTCGCTGCTACCGAAGGCGATGCCGCAGATCCGGGGCTACTCGATTGCGGCGCAGTCGACCACCTGCTACGAGGTGGGCGGCGACTATCTGGACACGGTTCCGCTGGCCGACGGAAGCCACCTGCTGGTGGTGGCGGACGTGGCGGGCAAAGGGCTGGCTTCAGCGATTGTGGCAACCAGTTTTAGAGCGGCGCTGCGTTCGATGGCGGGCTATACGATGGCGCTGGAGGCGATGGCGGCGCGGCTCGGACAGCAGCACTGGGAGGAAGGATCGGAGGCGCGGTGCCGCTATATGACGGCGCTCCTGGCGCGGCTGGAACCGGAGACCGGGGAAGTGGTGGTGGTCAACGCGGGGCACAACCCCGCGGCGCTGCTGCTGCCGGATGGAACGGTGAAGATGATCGAGGCCTCCGGGCCGCCGCTGGGGATGCTGCCGGGGATGGAGTACGCGGCCGAGAGGCTGGCGCTGCCACCCGGCGCGCGGATGCTGCTCTATACGGATGGACTGACGGAAACGTTTCGCGGAGACGAGGAGTTCGGGCAGGAGCGGCTGGTGGAGACGTTCCGCGAGACAAGAACGGCGGAGGCCGGGCAAATTCTGGAGGAGCTCTGGGAGACGCTCGGGTCTTTTTCCCTCAACGCACCACAAACAGACGATATGACGGCGCTGGCGATCTGCCGGCGGGAGATCAACCACCCATGAAGAATGGAACGGCAGTACAGGTAAGTCTTCCATCGGAACTGGGATTCGAGAAAGTGGCCATGAGCACGGCGGCCAGCATGGCCGGGCTGATGGGCTTCAGCGAAGACCGGATCGAGGATCTGAAAACGGCGGTGGCAGAGGCATGTATCAACGCCATCGAGCACGGCAACCAGCTCAACGACACGCTAAGTGTTGCGGTCGTGCTCTCGACCAACAAGGATGGGCTGGAAGTGAAGGTGATCGACGACGGCAAGGGCGTGGGAGCATCGCCGCACCAGCCGGACATCGATCGCAAGATGCACGGCGAGGAAGATCCGCGCGGGATGGGCATGTTCCTGATCCAGGCGCTGGTGGACGAGGCGGAGTGGCACCAGGGACCGCCCGGGAAGAGTTTCGTTCGACTGGTCATTCGGCTGAACAAGGAGAATCGGTAATGCAGACGGCTACGAAAGTGAATGAACGCACAGCGGCAGCTGCTTCGGGCAGCCCGGTAACGATTCTTGCGTTCTCCGGCGACATCTCTTCCGCTTCGAAGGATGCGGTTCTGGGGGCGTACCACGGGCTCAACGGGAGCGCGAAGAACATTCTGCTGGATTTCTCCGGAGTCGACTACATCAACTCGTCGGGGATCGCGATCATCATCCAGATGCTGCTGGAGGCGGGTAAGGCGGGGACGCAGTCGATTGGGATCTTCGGGCTGAGCCCGCACTTCAACAAAGTATTCACCATGGTGGGGATCAATAAATACGCGGGGCTGCATCCGGACGAGGCGTCGGCGCTGGCGGCGGTATAACGGCGGGCAACTCAGTACTGGTGCGGAGCGGAGGAATGCAATGAGGCGGCGGAAACGGTTCTGGACCGGGGCGATCCGGGTCGTGGCGCTTACGGCTCTTGTGCTGGCAGCTTTTGGAGCGGCCATGCCGGCATTGGCCCAGCGGATCGTTGCGCGGCCGGCGCTGAATCCGCGAAGCATCGACGGGATGTCGATGGGCGCGCC
>DAHVZZ010000482.1:0-1589 GCA_027323785.1 Acidobacterium sp.
ACCGTGACAGGCACATTCACCGTTGCAGCTGAAGCCCTCGGGCAACAGCTACCCGCGCCACGGATGGTGGCGAACCACAGCCAGCCATCTCGTGCTTTTCAGGCAGAGGGCATGCTCCCGCAAAGCGTCTCGCGGGAGCAAGGCCCCTCTGCCGTCCCATATAAGGCTGCGTGAATACGCGCTGAGCGAGAGCCGACGGAGCGAAGCACCTCCTGCTTCGAGACACGAAAGGTGCCGCCGTCGCCGTCAGCCCAGATCGCAAAAGTTATCTTCGAGGATCGAACCGCCGGTCGATTCGGGCAGGCCGCGCCGGGGTGTCATGAGAATATCCGGTCATGAAAAATAAGACTGGACCGCTCGCAGTACCCCAGATGGACACCCTCGCCGAACATCGCGATCCACAGGGCACCGTTGGCTGCCTGGACGAGCGCCGCCTGCGATATTCCGACTTGCTGAAGAACTATATTGGTGGAGCTAGTCGGGATCGAACCGACGACCTCATCGTTGCGAACGATGCGCTCTCCCAGCTGAGCTATAGCCCCACGAAGGTGGGAAGAACCTTTTTGATTTTACGGCATTTCGCGAATGCGCGCATCTCCGGTCAGATGCCCAATCGGCAGCGCACGCGAGCCCTCACAGCATAGCCCGCGGCCGGTCGCGTTCGGCCGCGACGCTGGCGCGGATGGAGTTTGCCAAAGCCGCTCGAAACTCGGCGCACTGGGCCGCCGGAACATCGCCCTGCGCCAGATCCGCCGATCCGCCCCCGCGCAGTCCCCGCTCGGCCAAAGCTTCCTTCATGATGCGTCCGCAATCCAGATTCAGATCCAGACTGCGCGAAAGCACCACCCGAACCGGATCCCCGTCCTGGGCGCACAGAATGGCCGCCGTTGACGGGGCGGCAGCAGCCAGGCGCGAGGCCAGCAGCCGTACGTAGTCGCGATCCCGGTCCTTCCAGACGCGCTCCACCAGCCGCAACCCATCGCGGATCTGGCTCTCCACCGCCAGGCGCGCGGCATGGTAGGCAGCCAGTTCTTCCCGCATCTGCAGCCGCTCTTTCGCAGCGGACTTCGCTTCCAGCCGCAGCCGCTCCACCGCGGCGGGAATATCCGCCGCGCCGATCGTGAGAATCCCGGCCGCTTTGCGGAGGATTTCCGCATCGCCGCGAGCTGCGCGCACCGCCCGAAGCCCACAGGCGAATTCGATGCGCAAGCCGCGGCTGACCTTCTCGGTGCCGCGCAGCAGCATGCCGCCGATCTGGCCAGTCGAGTGCATGTGCGTGCCGCCGCAGGCGTTCAGATCGTAGTCCGCGATTTCGATCAGGCGGATGTCGCCGTTGCGATCCGGCAGCTTGCTCAGCTTGCCCTCGGCCAGCTTCGCCTCCGCCTCCGCCCGAGTTATCACGCGGGCCGCTACCGCCCGGTCTTCCGCAATCATCTCGTTCGCGATCCGTTCCACCCGCTCCAGCGTATGCGGGGCAATCGCTCCGCTCGCTACATCGATCGTGGAAACCTCTTCGCCAAGGTGGAACGAGACCGTGGGCGCATGAATTTCGCGCTGCAACACCGCGGAAAGCAGATGCTGCCCGGTGT
>DAHVZZ010000511.1:0-6167 GCA_027323785.1 Acidobacterium sp.
TTCATTGTGCCGAATATCGACGACGATGCGCATTCGGGAACGCCGCAGCAGGCGGATACGTGGCTGGAAGCGAATGTGGTGAAGCCGCTGGCGGGCTATCCGGCGTTCCAGACCGGAGGCGATGGGGTGCTGATTGTGGATTTTGACGAAGGGGCGCTCAGCGACAACACGAATGGAGGCGGACATGTGGCGCCGGTGCTGTGGGGGCCGCTGGTGAAGGCGGGATACCGGCAGACTTCGACCACGTTCTACCAGCACCAGAGCATGCTGCGGACGATTATGGAACTGCTGGGGTTACCGAATCCGATGGGACAGGCGGCGAATGCGCCGGATATGGGGGAGTTTTTTGTGCAGCCGAAGGCGGCAAGCCCTCCGCAGGGCTAGCGGCGAAGGCGTTGATGGCCTGACGGCGGTTGCGGGATTGGGCGCGCGGCGGCGGAGGCTGTACCCTGTTGAGATATGGCGGATCAGCTTTATCTGAGCTTGTGGTATCCGAACTTTCGGCTGGAGTCGCTGCCGGTGGCTCTGGAGCGGGTGATGGAGCAGTTTACGGCGGCGGGCGGATCGAGCCGGGTGTCGGCGGCGACGGTGTATCCGATCTCGTGGAACGAGACACCGGTGTGGCAGCGGGTGTACCGCAACGAAGCCAACGATGAAGAGGCGAGTCCGCGGGCGGTGCTGGCGGCGGCGATGGAGCTGGCGCACGAAGATTATGCGTGGGAGTTCGAGCTGCGATGGGAACTGTGGGTTCCGGAGCAGGGCGGCGGGCTGGACACGATGTGGCGGAAGGAACCAAGTGTGGTACGGGTGGTGGGCTACGGGCCGGAGTTCGACGAGCGGGCGTATGAGACGAACGGGCACATCCGCATCGATTTCGGGGTAGACACGCCCTTTCTTTACGAGGAGATGGAACTGGACGAGGATTCTGTTCGCCGGGTGAAGGAAAATGTTCAGCGGCTGGTGGAGTTCACGAACGGGGTGCAGAAGAATTGTGGAATTTCCACAAGGCTACTGTGGTCGGAATCGGGAGAAAGCCTGGCAAAACGGCTCATAGAACGTCTGCAGCAGGTAAACTGAAGAGTCAATTGCCACTGAGCAGGGATTTCACAAGGGCAAAAACAAGTACCCGTTTTTGTGTCGGACTCGTCATAATAGTCAGAAGTCTGCAATCGTACATTCATCTGCCTGTGCGAGTCTCGATGTGACCGAAGTGCGCCCCGCCGGAGTGTGGGGAGTGAAGAGTGTGTGTAGGTGCGGTCGGGCTGCGCGCAGACCCCGATGAATCGGGGAGCGGGGTGGCGGGCCGGAAAAATCTGAACCGGGAGAAGTGGAAGTTTTGAAAGTTCTCATAATTGGTGGCGATGGTTATTGTGGATGGGCAACGGCCCTCTACCTGTCAGAGCGTGGTCACGAAGTTGGGATCGTGGACAGCCTGGTGCGGAGACACTGGGATTTGCAGCTGGGCGTCGACACGCTGACGCCGATTGCGCCGATCCGGCAGCGAGTGGATCGCTGGGAGGAACTGACGGGGAAGAAGATCGAGCTGTACGTCGGAGATATCTGCGACTATCCGTTTGTGCAGAGCTTTATGCGGCAGTTCGAGCCTGAGGCGATCGTGCACTTCGGCGAGCAGCGGTCGGCTCCCTATTCCATGATCGATCGCGAACATGCCGTGATGACGCAGGTGAACAATGTTGTGGGGAATCTGAACCTGCTGTTCGCGATCAAGGAATTCAATCCGGACATTCACCTGGTGAAACTGGGGACGATGGGCGAGTACGGGCAGCCGAACATCGACATCGAGGAGGGCTGGATCACGATTCAGCACAACGGCCGGGAAGACCGGCTGCCGTATCCGATGCAGCCGGGGTCGTTCTATCATCTGAGCAAGGTTCACGACTCGCACAATATTCGGTTCACGTGCAAGATCTGGGGCGTGCGGGCGACCGATCTGAATCAGGGCGTGGTGTACGGCGTGCTGACGGATCAGACGGCGAAGGACGAGCTGCTGGTGAATCGTCTGGATTACGATCACGTTTTCGGGACGGCGCTGAACCGGTTCTGCATTCAGGCGGCGATTGGGCATCCGCTGACGGTGTACGGAACGGGCGGACAGACGCGGAGCTTCCTGGATATTCGGGACACAGTGCGGTGCATCGAGATCGCGATTAACAATCCGGCGGAAGCGGGCGAGTTCCGGGTGTTCAACCAGTTCACGGAGCAGTTCAGCGTGATGGAACTGGCGGAGATGGTGAAGAAGGCTGGAGAAGACGCGGGGCTGAAGGTGGCGATCGACCACGTGAAGAATCCGCGGGTGGAGAAGGAGTCGCACTACTACAACGCGAAGAACACGCAGTTGCGGGATCTGGGACTGGAGCCTCACTGCCTGTCGGATTCGCTGCTGGGCACGCTGCTGGAGTTTGCGATTCGTTATAAGGACCGGGTGGATGTGAAACAGATCATGCCGACGGTGACGTGGAAATAACGGGCAAACACGGGATCGGAGAGGGCGCAGCGGGGGCCGAAGGGAAACCGCTGCGCATCGCTATTGTCACGGAGACATTCCTGCCGAAGATCGACGGGATCGTGACGCGGCTTTGCCACACGATTCGCAATCTGCGGAAGTTTGGGCACGAGATTCTGATTGTGGCGCCGGAAGGCATCACGGATTTCGAGGGCGTGCCGGTGCATGGCGTGCCTGGGTTTCCATTTCCGATTTATCCGGAGCTGAAGCTTTCGATCCCGCGGCCATCGATTCAGGATGCGCTGGAAGAATTTCGACCGGACCTGATTCATGCGGTGAATCCGGTGGTGCTGGGGGTTTCGGCGTTTGTGTTTAACTCGCGACGCCAGGTTCCGCTGGTGGCCTCGTATCATACGCACCTTCCGAAGTATCTGCGCTATTACCGCATGGCGGCGCTGGAAGGGCTGATGTGGTGGGGTCTGCGGGAGAGCTACAACCGGGCGGACCTGACGCTGGCCACATCCAGGGCGATGCAGGAAGAGCTGGAGGCGAAGGGAATCCGGCGGGTTCAGCTGTGGCGGCGCGGGGTGGATACAGAGACGTTTCATCCGTCGCGGAAATCGCGGGAGATGCGCGAACGGCTGACGCAGGGGCATCCGGAAGAGAAGCTGCTGCTGTACATCGGGCGGCTCTCCGCGGAGAAGGAAGTGGAGCGGTGCCGGGACGTGCTGCAGGCGATCCCGGGGCTGCGGCTGGCGCTGGTGGGGGATGGTCCGCACCGGGAGAAGCTGGAACAGTATTTCGCGGGGACGCCAACGTATTTTGCGGGGTTCATGAAGGGCGAGGAACTGGCTTCGGCATTCGCGTCCGGGGATGCGTTCCTGCTGCCTTCAAAGACCGAGACGCTGGGGCTGGTGCTGCTGGAGTCGATGGCGGCGGGCTGCCCGGTGGTGACGCCGAGGGCCGGAGGGACGCCGGACATTGTGCAGGACGGCCTGACCGGGCATCTGTACGACCCCGACGATGAAGAGGGTCCGGTGAAAGCGGTGCGCAAGCTGCTGTCGGATCCGGAGCATCATGCGGAGCTGAGCCGCAATGCGCGGCTGGACGCGGAGCAGTGGAGTTGGTCGGCGGCGACACGGCAGCTGGAAGGCTTCTATTTCCAGCTGATGGGCCGAGAATCGGCATTGCCGGGCCAGATTGCGGAGCAGTGGCGCAAGGGAGTTCCGACAAGCGCGATCTGCGAGCGGCTGGAGATTTCGCAGCAGACTTTCCGTCGGCATTCGCGAACCCTGGTGGGCTGAGAGGCCCGAGGGTTCGCGATCCAGACTGACAGAAGCTAAATCAGAGACAAGTTATCGGTTCGGAGCAGCTACTCGATGCGGAGGAGCTTGAGGGCGGCTTTGCGCATGAAGCGGCCGCCGGGCGAGGGTTTGGAGGGCGCGAAGAGAGCTGTAAGGGTGCGGATGGGCAGCGGGGGACGGGTGCCTTCAGTGCCGGGCTCGGCGGCGGGGAAGAGCGTGGCGAGAGCCTTGGCGGGGTCGGTGCGGATCTGGTCGACCAGTGCGATGCGATGGACGCAGAAGATGGTGCAGTAGGGGGCGCAGGACTTGGGGGTCTTCGACTCGCGGTCGATGTCCTCCTGGGTGTACTGGGCGAGGGGCTTGGCGGGGTAACCGCGCTGGGCCATGCAGTAGTGGACGAGGCCGTCCTCGCAGATGTAGAGATGGCGGCCGCCGGCGGGACAGTGCCAGTCGTTGGGCTTGCCCTGGAGGAGGTTGCGACGCCAGGGATTGTGGCGGGCGAAGTTGAAGAGGGGCTTGGTCTCGCGCTCGACGGCTTCGAGCACGTCGAGGGACTCCTGATCGATGGCTTCCATTTTGCCGGAGGGATCGTGGACGATGCCGGCGCTGCTGCCGAGGCCCAGTTCCTTTGCGCGGCGCTGGATGGTGAGGACATCGGCGGGTTTGGAAGTGCCGGCGCCAACGACGGAATGGATATGCACCTGGAATTCGGCGTACTGGGCGAGCCAGCGGAGCTTGAGATCGAGGACGCGGAGGCTCTTTTTGGAGACGGCGTCGGGCTCGACATTATCGATGCTGATCTGCATGCGATCGAGGCCGGCGCGGTTGAGGCTTTTGATACGGTCAACGCTGAGGAGATAGCCGTTGCTGATCATGATGGCGAGCATGCCGTGGTGGCGGATGCGCGCGATGATCTTCTCGAGGTCGGGGTGGAGGAGGGTCTCGCCGCCGGTGAGGGTAACGGCGGTGGTCCCGAGGGCAGCCAGACGGTCGATGCGGGCGAGCATCTCGTCGGTGGGGACCGGGGCGGAGGTGGTGTCATATTCGCTGCAGTAGCCGCAGTCGAGGTTGCAGCGCCGAATGACCACAGCATGAGAAAAGACGGGATGGTGTGGCGATTTGAGAGCCAGAGCCACGAGGCGCGTTTCGCGATAGAGACGCTCCCATCTTTTTGCGGCACGACGAATTGCAACGGACGCCATGGAAAATTGTCCTCACCAGAAAGGGGTATGCCTGGACCCGAAGTCCGTGGTTCATCCAGTATAGAGCGGGACAATGAACGAGAGTTCAGAGTTGGAGGGAGAAAGAATATTGGAGAGGACGGAAGCGCCCGAAAGGGAGCATACTACGTCTAAGACAGTTAGGGCCAGGTTGTGACCTGAGAGGTGCCCCATGCCCAATCGGAAGCTTTCTCTCCATCTTCTGTTCTGCGCCGTTCTGGCGGGGACGGGGATGACTGCGTTCACGCAGACTTCGAGCTCATCATCGAAGAGCAGCTCCACCGCGGCTGCGACAGCGTCGAGCAAGAAACAAGCGTCGAGCAAAGATCAGAAGGCTCAGAAGAGCGATAAGACGGACGAGAAGGGCAAAGAGAGCAAGAAAGAGCAGAGCATGGGGAAGATGGAAAGGGAGGCGCTGGCCGATCCCGGCGTCGATCCGTTTCCGCAGGTAAAGCCTCTGCCGGATGGGATGATGCCCGGGGTGAAGAAGGGCAGCATCGAGGATGTCAATGCGGTGGGCACCCGCTGCATCGGTTGCCGGGGTTTGGGGAACTGGTACTCAGTGAATGCCGAAATCCGGATGGGCGCCAGTTATGCGAAGCAAATCGATCAGACAGCGAAGTTCGTTACCGACCCGGTGGTAACGGAGTATGTGAACCGCATTGGGCAGAACATCGTGAGGAACTCGGACTGCAAGGTACCGTTCACGATCAAGGTCATCGACACAAATCAGATCAACGCGTTTGCGCTGCCGGGCGGGTTTTTCTATGTGAATTCGGGTCTGATTCTGGCGGCGAACAACGAGGCCGAACTGGCGGGGGTGATGTCCCACGAGACAGCGCACGTGTGCGCGCATCACGCGGTTCGGGAGATGACTCGGGCCAATATGGCGCAGATCGCCATGGTGCCGCTGATGATGACGACGGGATACACCTGGACGGGGTATGAAATCTACCAGGCGACGAATCTGATGATTCCGATGGCCTTTCTTGAGTTTTCGCGCAAATTCGAGGCACAGGCGGATTATCTGGGCGTGCAATACATGTACAGGGCGGGATACGATCCGCAGGCGTTCGTCCAGTTCTTTGAAAAGATCGAAGATCTGGACAAGCAAAAGCCCGGGGCTGTATCGCGGCTGTTCATGTCGCATCCGCCGACGCCGCACCGGATTATGGAGAC
>DAHVZZ010000517.1:0-9625 GCA_027323785.1 Acidobacterium sp.
CATCCCATTTGACATTCACAAACGTCTGATTCTCTCCCCAGTCATCCGCTCCTTTAACTGTGCCGATCTGCCCTGGTCGATCCCGTCCCGCATTCACCCCATCATTGTTGAGCTGTTCGGGGTTGACCTTCACTCTATCCCGAGGCCTGAATGGGCCAGTGCTGCTATTCATTTTTGAGTGATCCTTTCCTGGTGACGCTCTGGTGACTACGAAATGGTAAAACGGGAGCACAACACTGCGGTGAAAATTGCGGGTAGTCTGGACAGAAAATGAGTGACTTTCGGAGAAGTCACGCGAAGCGGGAAGCGCCTGTAATCCTCTGAAACTGTGCTGCTTATAGATGTTGGTGGACAGTGGGAGAAAAACTCCCGAACCGTCTTACAAGCAGGAAGTCGGGGGTTCGAGTCCCTCACTGCCCACCAATTCCCATGCGCCGCCTTGCCCAGCCCACTCGGCTCCATCGCTCCGTCAGTGTCTCGCGCTTGCCCGCAGCGCTGGCTCATCGCCCAGGCTGTCGGCGGATACCGATCGCGGATGTTTTGACCGTACTTCTTCCCCCGATTCGGTCGGCCGCAGCTGCGATCCAGGTGGCCTCCAGGTTTCCACTCTGAACTTCCGGGCGCAATCGCTGCAAAGCCAGATAAACCGCCTCCGCGCACTCCTCCCGCTCGCCGGGTGCTCGTCGACCCAGTACAGACTTCCGCTTCTCAGGTAACTTGACTCCCGACGGCACTCGGGGTTCGCGCAGATCATCACAATCCTCCAATAGCACCCCCTCTAGCATTCAAAGGACCATGGGATCGGCACCCGCGCCACTTTCGCGCTCCACCGAGCTTCCCGGAGACTTCCTCGCGATTGCTCGTTGCCCGCCGGAACAGCGAAGCCCCGGCCGGCCGTTGCTTTTGTCCAGATTTCAGGACAGGGACGTCAAAAAAATCATGCATCCTGGCGCCCTCGCACAGAGCCCGGCCGCCGCCAAACCGGCCTGACATTCTTCCGCCCGCCAAACCAGCCTCAGAATTCTCGCTCAATCCCTGTCCTGCTCAGCCTGACCACCCCGCGCAATGCGATAATTTCTCTCAGAGTCCCTTACCCAGCTCAACAGGACCCTAGCCGGGGTTCCCTGTGGATTGTATGCGCCGTTTCCTTTCCCTCCGTGATTTTGACTGGACGCTCTTTGCGTTTGTGATGATCCTCTCGATCGTCAGCGTCTTTGAGATTTACAGCGCCACCCTCCACACCCGCTTCCAGGGTTTTGAGAAGCTGCAGCTGGTCTGGATTGCCGCTGGTCTGGTGGCCATGTTTGTCATGTCCATCCTCGACTACCACAAGCTCCTGAACGCCATCTACTGGATCTACGGCTTTTGCCTCGTTTCCCTGGTCGCCGTGCTGGTCGTCGGCACCCGGGTCATGGGCGGCAAGCGCTGGATCAGGCTCCCTGGCGGCATGCATTTCCAGCCCTCCGAATGGGTCAAGCTGGTGCTCATCGTCGTCATGGCCCGCTATTTCACCAGCCTCGCTGGCCGCGGCCTCACCTGGCGCGACATCCTCAAGTCCATGGTTCTCGTGGCCATCCCCATGCTCCTCGTCCTCAAGCAGCCGGACATGGGCACCGCCCTCACCTACGCTCCAACCCTGCTGCTCGGCCTCTTCCTCGGCGGCATCGACTGGAAAAAAGGCGCCATCCTCACCCTGGTCATGGTCTCCACCGTCACCGGCATCTGGACCAGCGGCAGATTCCTGAAGCCCTATCAAAAAGCCCGCCTTACCGCCTTCATGAACCCTGGCGCCGATCCCCAGGGCAGCGGCTATCAGATCCTCCAGTCCAAAATCGCTGTCGGCGACGGCGGCGTCTTTGGCCGCGGTTCCACCCATGGAACCCAGACCCAGGGCGATTTCCTCCCCATCCCTTACACCGACTTCATCTTTGCCGCTTTCTGCGAGGAACACGGATTTATCGGTGCTGTCCTCGTCCTGCTGCTATACTTCCTTATACTGATGCGTTTGATTCAGAACGCTCAGACAGCTGCGGACCTTCCAGGTTCCCTTATGGTGATGGGCGTGGCGGCCGTCCTCACTTTCGAGATCGCCGTCAACGTTGGAATGGTTCTGGGGCTGATGCCGGTGACCGGGATTCCTCTCCCTCTTATGAGCTACGGAGGATCCTCGGTACTGTTCACGTTCCTCGCTCTCGGCATGGTGATGAATGTCCGTATGAGCCGTTTCGTGAACTAGTGGCGTACCAGGTTTTGTTGGACCAGCAGGGCCCGCTCCGCGGGCGCAGGTTTTTTTGAGTTAACGAAGGACTAACCGGCCGATTGGATCAGTCGGGCCGGGCAGGATCAGGAATGGGCGTGCTGAGACGGGTAACGGCCCCGCCATGCGAGACGGCTGAAGCGGTCACAAACTCTCCGCGCGCGAACGACTCCCCACCACGTATCTCTTCTCTCCGCATTCGATGGCCACACCGGTTCCCTCCGCGCCCTGGCTCGGTCTCGGAACCCCATGACCCTCGTCTGCGTGTGAATTGGCACAGTCGTTCCTTCGCCACTCCCGGCCCTCCCCGGTAACCCGTTCTGCTCCTCCTCGGCACATTGAGGCGGAATGGCAAAAGAAATTTGCATCTCCAGCACCCCGCACGAAACGCGGCTTGCGATTCTTGAAGACGATCAGCTCGCGGAAATCTACTACGAGCGCGAAAACGAATACACCCTCGCCGGCTCTGTTTACAAGGGCCGCGTCACCCGCGTCCTCCCCGGCATGCAGTCCGCATTTGTGGACCTCGGCCTCGAGCGCGACGCTTTCCTCTATGTCACCGACTTCCTCGAAGAGCAGGAAGAGGATTCCGCCGACTTCGAGCGCATCGACGCCAGTGGCGGCAGCGGCCGACGCCACCGCGAGTCCCGCGAACCCCGCGAATCCCGCGAATCCCGCGAAAATCGGGAGCCCCGTGAGCCCCGCGAATCCCGCGAACCCCGTGAATCCCGCGAGGCCCGGGACAATCGCGAACCCCGCGAGCCCCGCCGCGTTCCCGCGCAGGAAGGCGCTCTCCATATCTCCGAAGCCTCCGCGCGCCAGTCGGAGCGCGAACCCCTCGACGGCGACGAAGAATCCGGCGTGCGCCGCTGGCCCGGTCGTCGACGCCGCATCCGCGGGCGTGGTGCCCGCCCCGAGCGCCCTCTCGAATCCCCTGAAGTTGTCGAGGAAGCGATCTCCGCCGAACCGGCTGTTCTTCCCGAGCATGGCGCTCCCGGCGGTATCGCCACCCTCAGCCCGCCCATCCTGCTTCCGGGCGAATCGCTTTCCAAATACGGCGGCGGCGCCCGCCAGGCAAAGCCGTCCGAAGCTCCCTCCCGTCCGGCGCAGGTCAGCTCCGCAAAGCCTTCCACGCTGATTGAGGTTCCATCCGGCTGGGACGGAGGCGCTATCCTGCCCGGCGAATCCCTGTCCCGTCACCGCCGCTCTCCGGCTGCACCGGCGTCTGCCGCCCAGCCCGCGCCCGTCGAACACGCCCCCGAGACTTCCGGCGACTTCGCTGAGCCCTCCGCCGCTCCTCACCATGTGGAGCCGGCAGCCCAGCCCGAGGAAGCGGCAGCCCCGGCGGCCCAGGAGACGATCCATCGCGAAATCGCTGAACCCGCTGAGACTCACGAGCCGCAGCCCGCAGAAGCGCCGGCCCCGACCGCTCTCGAAGCTCAGCCTGAGCCCGAAGCGCACGAGGAAATCCACGAAGAAATCCACGAGGAAGTCCAGGAGTACGAGCCCGAGGAAGCCTCCGCCTCGTACCGTGTGGAGACTCCCCGCGGCGAAATGCGCTTCACCCCGCCCGCGGACGAAGAAGCCGTAATGGAGGAAATCGACGAATCCGACGACGATGCCGATGTCTCCGAGGCTCTGCGCGGCGAATCTCTCCCAACCTCCGATCTCAGTGCCAACTCCCCCGAGGCGGAAGTCGTCCGCCAGCTCTTTGGCTACGCCCCCGGCATGGGCGTCCTCGAAGAGGAGATCATCGACGAGGACGAATACGACTTCGAGCCTATCTCCGGCGAGTCCGACGAACACGCTCCCGACGAAATGGAAGAGGAGACCCTCGACCAGGCCGCCACAGTCGGTGAGGCCGTCCGCGACGTCCACATCGAGAAGCGTCTCGGGTACGACAACCCGGCTCAGGCTTCCGAGGAAGAGGAGTCCTTTGACTCCGAGTCCGGTTTCACCGAAGCCGCCGACCTCGATCTCCAGGAAGACCTCGACGAGGACGAATACGCCCAGCCCGCTGCCGAAGGCGCGGAGGAGCCTTCCGCTGAGCCTGCTCCCCAGCGCCGCGAAGGTCGCCGTTTCGACCGCCGTGGCGGCCGCGGACGCCAGCAAAGCGGCAATCGCCGCCACAGCGGCCGTCGCCCCAACATGCAGACCATGGACGTCCCCGTTATCAGCGAATTGCTGAAGCAGGGCCAGGAAATCCTCGTCCAGATCGCCAAGGAGCCCATCGCGCGCAAGGGCGCCCGCATCACCAGCCACATCGCCCTGCCCGGCCGCTTCCTCGTCTTCATGCCCACCGTCAACCACGTCGGCGTCTCCCGCAAAATCGCCGCCGACGAGGAGCGTCAGCGCCTCAAGCGCATCCTCATCAGCGAAAAAGGCGACGCCGCCGGTGGATTCATCGTCCGCACCGCCGCCGAACACGCCAGCGAGGACGAGCTCCGCGCCGATATCCGCTTCCTCATCAATCTCTGGACCGAGATGAAGCAGCGCTCCGACAATGCCAAAGCGCCTGCCCTCATCTACCACGACCTCAACCTCGTCGAGCGCATCCTCCGCGATCAGGTCAGCGACAACTTCTCCACCATCTGGGTCGACAGCGAAACCGAGTACGAGCGCATTGTTCGCTTCCTCAATCGCTTCCAGCCCTCCCTCGTTCGCCGCGTCAAGCTCTACACCAAGCACACGCCGCTCTTCGAGCAGTTCGGCATTGACGAGGAAATCAGCAAGGCCCTCAAGTCCAAAGTCTGGCTCAAGTCCGGCGGCTCCATCGTCATCAACCAGACTGAGGCCCTCGTCGCCATCGACATCAACACCGGCAAGTACGTCGGCAAAACCGCCCGCCTTGAGGACACCATCCTCAAGACCAACCTCGACGCCATCCCCGAGATCGTCCGCCAGATTCGCCTCCTCGACCTCGGCGGCATTATCGTCATCGACTTCATCGATATGGATGAGCGCCGCAACCGGCAGAAGGTCACGCAGGCCCTCGAAGACGCCCTCAAGGCCGATCGCGCTCCCTCCAAAGTCCTGCAGTTCAACGACTTCGGCCTCGTCGCCATCACCCGCAAGCGCGTCAAGCAGTCCCTGGAGCGGACCCTCAGCGTGCCCTGCCCCGTCTGCACCGGCACCGGCATGGTCAAGAGCCCCATCACCGTCGCCAACGAGCTCTACATCGAAATGCGCAAGATGATGAGCCATTTCGAACGCAACGATGTCCTCCTGCGCGTCCATCCCGAAGTCGTCAAGGTCCTCAAGAGCAACAATGCGAAGTGGCTGAACGAACTCGAGGAGATGATCGGCCGGACCATCATCGTCAAGAGCGATCCCTCGCTCCCGCCCGAGCAGTTCGACATCCAGGGCTGACAACCGAGGGGCTTTCACCTCACGGAACGCCCTTCCACCCCTTCATCAAAAAGCCCGGACAGCGCTCCCGCTGTCCGGGCTTTTTCGTCTAAACTCTGCCCGTGCACTGACGCCGAAATACGAAAATGCATCCTACCCTGCAACTTAGCGATGATTCCGGTGTCAAAATAAAGAGCGGAGCGGGCTACGGTTTGCTCCGGCCGGGTTTCGTAAAATTGCTCTTCCGAAGGGGTTTAGTCATGGTTGCGAATGGTCTGGGTACCAGCCCGCTCCTGCGGCGCATACTGATTGGCGCTTCTGCTTTTGTCCTTGCGTTTTCGCTCAATGCGACCGCGCAGACAACCTCGAAATCCACCAGCTCGGCGGCGGGAAACCTCAACTACTCCAGCTCTGCCCTCCCGGCTTCTTCGACGAGCTACCTCGCAGACCTCAATGCGAACAACCTCTTCAGCTCCAGTTCGCTTCCGGCGTTCCATCCCGAATATGGCTTCGCCAGCCCCTCGCCCTCCCCGCAATACGGCAAGCAGAACTACCCGCAGTATCCCAGCTACCACAGCAAGCTCAGCCACATCGCCTTCGTCGGTGGCGGCGGCTTCACCGCGCCCATCGGCAATGACACCCATGGCTACGAGACCTGGGGCTGGAACCTGCTCGTCGGCGGCGGCTGGAACTTCACGAAACGTTACGGCCTCCTCTTCGAATACCAATTCAACCGCAACAAGATTCCCGGCGCCACCCTCGCTCAGGTCGGCACCAGCGGCGGCCACATCACCTCGCACCTCCTGCTCTTCGATCCCATCATCTACCTCTTCCCAAAGCATTCCTGGACCCCCTACATCACCGGCGGCGGCGGATTTAGCCGCAAGGTAACCGCCTTCACCAACCTCCAGCAGCAGCAGTTCTGCTACTACTACTTCTGCAGCTATGGCTATGCCCCGGTCACCGTCGCCCAGTTCTCCAGCATGCAGGCCGCTGCCGACCTCGGCATCGGTTTCGCCTGGAAGGCCTTCGGCTCCGGCAGCAACGCCAAGCTCTTTGCCGAGTCCCGCTACGTCTTCGTCGACTCGCCCCGGCCCACCAAAACCACCAACGGCGAAGGCACCGAGGAAATCATCCCCGTCACCTTCGGCATTCGCTGGTAATCGCACTCTCCAGGCCGGCCGCGGGATTCCCAACGCGGCCGGCCTCCTGATCTCCGGCATTCCCGAACTTCTCCCCGGATATCGCAACCCCAGCCAGCCACATCCCTTCACGGCCGCTCGTTCTCCCCACCAGCTCTGACCGGCCACCAACTGGCCCCAGCCATCCGGAGCGTATGCAGTGAATACTCCGCGTGTCGCCGCTCTTGCCCTCGCGCTGACTCTTCCGATCGCTCTCCTGGCCGCTGGCTGCGGCGTTACTGAAGGAACCGTCCCGCCCCCCACGCCATCCTCCCCCTCGCAGCCCGCTCCCGTCGCCGGCTCCGGTGGATCCGTCACCATCAGCCCCCAGTACGTCGCCCTCAGCCCCGGCGAGAAGATCCACTTCGACGCCTCTTCCTCCTCCGGCGGCGCGCTGCAATGGTCCGTCAACGGCGTCGCCGGCGGCGATGCGGCCGATGGCGTCGTCGACTCCTCCGGCAACTACACCGCTCCCCCCAACCTCCCGCAGAGCGCCAACTTCACCGTCACCGCCGCCCTGGCCGGCGCCCCCAAGCAGGACTACGCCTCCGCCGTCGCCTCCGTCATCGATCCCGGCGTCATCTACCCCACCGCCAATCCCCAGGTCGACCAGTACTCCATCTATCTCCCCGCGCCCGGCAATGTCTCCATCCAGTTCGGCAAAACCACCAGCTACGGGCTCAACACCTGGCGGGTCGCCACGCCCTCCGCCAATGGCGGCCAGGTCAGCATCTACGTCGCCGGCATGCAGGCCACCACCCTCTACCACATGCGCGCCCAGGTCGCCCTCAACAACGGCGCCACCTTCACTGACGTCGATCACGACACCTTCGTCTCCGGCCAGCCCCTGGTCACCGGCACGCCTCCCGTCACCAGCCCGGTGAAGATTACCCAGTCCGGAACTCCCCAGCCCGGCATCGAGCTCTTCAACACCATCCTCCCCGGCAACGTCACTCAGGCCTTCGCCACCGACCTCCAGGGCCACGTCATCTGGACCTACACCTACCAGGGCGGCTCCAAACTCGACTCCATTCAGGGAATCCATCTCCTCCCCAACGGCGATTTCCTGATGACCATCTCCTACCTCTCCTCCCTCACCACCAAAATCATCAACTCTCAGCCCACCACCCTCAATCTGGTCCGCGAAGTCGACCTCGCCGGCAACACCGTCCGCCAGATCACCATGGACCAGCTCAACCAGCGCCTCGCCGCCGACGGCTTCCACAACTCCTCCGGCAATCCCTACACCCTCAAAAATTTCCACCACGACGTCCTCGCCCTGCCCAACGGCCACTGGGTCCTGCTCTGCTCCTATCCCAAAGACTTCACCAACCTCCCCGGCCATCCCGGCACCACCCAGGTCCTCGGCGACGTCCTCGTCGACGTCGACCAGAACGGCAATCCCGACTGGCTCTGGGACGCCTTTGACCACCTCAGCGTCAATCGCCACCCCCTCTATTTCCCTGACTGGACCCACTCCAACGACATGCTTTACTCCACCGATGACCACAATCTGTTGCTCTCCATGCGTCATCAGAACTGGATCATCAAGATCGCCTTCGACGACGGCAAGGGTTCCGGCAACGTCCTCTGGCGTCTCGGCTACGGCGGCGACTTCAAACTCCTCAATGCCAAATCCCCCCAGGACTGGTTCTATGCCCAGCACGGCATGAACTACTTCACCTCCGTCACCACCGGCGTCTTCCGCATCGGCATGATGGACAACGGCAACGACCGCTTCTTTCCCCCGCCCATCGGCCAGGTCATCTGCAAGCCGCAGGCCCCCACCAACCCCTATTGCTACTCCACCGCCCCTGTCCTCGAAGTCAATGAGGGCAACATGACCGCCACCATGATCGTCAATTACACCCCGCCCCCCAGCTACTTCAGCTTCTTCGGCGGAGACCTCGCCAAACTCCCCAACGGCGACATCCACGTGGATTTCTGCGCCCCCCTCTCCGGCAGCATCATCCAGGAGCTCAACCCCACCGCCACCCGCGTCATCTGGCAGGCCACCACCCCAGGCGCCGACCAGTTCCGCGCCGACCGCCTCCCCAGCCTCTACCCCGGCGTCCAGTGGTAGCCGCCAACGCCCATCGTCAGAAGGCCCGCAGCCATTGAACGGACATGAGGGCGATAATGGGAGCGATGAAAACAAAAGGCCTCGTGCTCGGACTCGCCTTCTCAGCCCTGCTTTGTCGTACCGCAGAAGCAACGCCGGCACGAAACGCCACGGAGGCAAGCGCCCCGAAGGCCTGCTTTGTAATCCGGGGAAGGGCGATCGATCATCGGGGAGACGGCTTCTTTGCTATCTGGCATGTCGGCACGCACCACATCTTCTTTCCGGCGGATAACCAATCCGCTGATCTGATCTGCCGTTACTTTGACTGTGACAGCCCGGACCGCCAACCGGCGCTCTTTGCTGATTTCACCATCTGTCCCACAAGTCCGTACCAGCCGGGGGCGGCACAGCCAGCTGTCGTGAAGCGAATTGAGCATCCGGTTGTGTTCACGGACTGGCCGCCACCGAAATCGCCGCGCCAATATGTGCAGGGCTTCTATTCGTGGTACGCCCGGAGCCTTTCCCGCGGCCGCACGAACGCTACCTGGATGGAAATGCTCAGGCGGGCTCACTGGGATTTGAGTACTGAGCTGGCAACGCTGCTCAGGGCGGACGCGACTGCGCAGTCGCATTGCAACGAACTCATCGGCATCGATTTCGATCCGTTTCTCCTCACCCAGGACCCAGCCAGGGATTATGAGGTCGGCGCAATCCGGAAACAGGGTGATCGCTACAGGGTGAGTGTCTACAGAGTTGAAGGAGGCCACCGCAACAAAT
>DAHVZZ010000528.1:0-4954 GCA_027323785.1 Acidobacterium sp.
GGCCTCGTGAGGCCGATCTCCGGGAATTCGAGCCCCAGCGAACCCAACCTAAACCATGATTTGTCGAGGTATCGAGATGGCTTACGCACAGAGAAAGGAAGAACCTGAACAACCGCGGCGAGGGCCTGTGCTCCATACGCAGCGGCAGGTGGAGCGCGAAGTGGGAACGGGACGCCCGTTTGGCTGGTGGTGGATCTGGATTCCGCTGATCATCGCGGCATTCTGGTTCTGCGGCTGGGGCTGGGGCGGCTACGGCGGCTGGTGGTGGGGCACCGGGAGCGCCTCGAGCGCAGGCTCGGCGCAAGCGATGAACGCGACGCTGGGGACGACCGGGACCGGGGACGCGGCGAACAAGGCGGCCTACATTGGGCAGACCTTCAACATCCATAGCGCACCGGTCCTTACCCTGGTCGGCGCCAGTGGAGCGTGGATCGGCGCGAGCGGCGGCAGCCCGATGCTGCTGATCTTCCCCAAAGGACAAAACGGCTTCGCGGGGATCCGGGCGGGCGAGAGGATCGACGCGACGGGCACGGTGGTGAAGGCGCCGCCGAAGGCGCAGGTAAAAAAGCTGTGGCCGCTGGACGCCGGAGAAATCGGACGCCTCGAAAAAGTTGGCGTGTACTTCCAGGCGTCAGGGGTTTCGGTGGCGCCGTAGTGGAGTTGCGACAGCCGGGAGGAGCCAGCCTGCGGGCTGGCTTTTTCCATGGGATCAAAAAAGTGCGCCCAGGTCCCTACCCCCTGGGGTTGTTTTTGGGTAGTTGACTGAAAAACAAGGAGATCCGGGAGGGGTAACCAAAGCCACGACCGGCAACCATTTCGATTCAGGTCAGTTACAAGGCGGCCGTGGGTGATCAGCTGACGACCGTCTGTGATCAGCTGGCAGCCGTGGAGCGGAAGTGAATGCGATGCAATCATTTCCGGGCGGCGGCGGATGATCATCTGGCGGCCGTGAAGGGCGGCGGAACGGTCCGGCGGAAACGAGGCAGCACGGTGAGCCGCAGTGCAGTCAGGTTGAGAAAGAGCCCAAAACCGGCCTGGGCCGGTATAGCGACCTGCGAACCGCTACGCAAACAAATCGCCATGAACTGCAAAAGCCCTGCTCGCAGGCAGGGCTTTCCATGGGATTAGGGTAGGATCCTGCCCGATTCAAAGGCAAGGGAAATCGACTCCGCAGGAGTACGAAAGTCATGATGGGCTGCTGACGCGGGAGATCGCCTGGGCGTGTTGTTAGAGTTCGCCGCCTTTGAAGCGGGCTTTGAGCCTGGCCAGCAATTCGGTGGGATGGACTGGTTTGGCGAGGATTTCAAAGTGGTGGCCCTGAAGTTTTGCCTGTTCCTGGAGATCGAAGCTGACGGTGAGCGCGGAAAGGAGGAGGACCTGGCAATCCGGGCAGAGCTGTTTGATCCGAATGGCCAGGTCGATTCCGTTGATTCCGGGCATGGCGACGTCGCTGATGAGGAGATCGGGGGGCCAGGACTGGCATTTGTGGAGCGCGCTGTGCCCATCGTAATGAGGCGAGGCATCGTATCCCGACACATTGAGAATGGTGGCCAGGGTATCGGCAATGTTCTTTTCGTCGTCGACGATGAGGACGCGGCGTCTGATTCGGGACTTCGTCAGGGGGTGCCTCCTTTCGAGCCCGGGGCCCCTGAGCCATCATTTCCGAATTCCGTCAGCGCGGTTCTGCGAAGTGAGATGCCGGACATGATCCCATGGATTCCGTAGTACAGGGACAGGGTGGCCGCATGTTCCAGTCTATGTTCCAGATAATGCGGAAGTTGCAAGGCAAATTATCTGCTGAAAATGTACACCGAAATGGAACATACGGGTATTTTTGTTTGTTGGTCGATTGCCGAATGTTTAAGAGACGAAGGAACGAACGATTTGTGACGAAATGGGAATGGCCAAATTACGCAAATTGCGATACGTTAGCGATGCTTTTAGCGTCAAAGTTGCGAGAAGGAGAGAACCGGAAAGCAGCAATGGCAAGACGAGGGCCCAGGACGTTCAAAACGGCGGATCGCTCGGAAGTCCCGACGGGGCGGAACGGAAAGCACAAGAGCATCGTGACAAAGATTTTGAATGACCTGGAGGGTCTGCACGACGAACGGTGCCTCAAGATCC
Source organism: Acidobacterium sp. (assembly GCA_027323785.1). Lineage (GTDB taxonomy): Bacteria > Acidobacteriota > Terriglobia > Terriglobales > Acidobacteriaceae > Palsa-343. Next base: position 2,125 of record DAHVZZ010000528.1, read on the forward strand.
CGATCGGCGAATTGCCGGACAGTGTGGTGAATATACGTTCGGCGCTGAACCGGGCGGCGCGAAAAGCGGGCCAGTCGGTGGCGACCCAGGCGGACGGCGAATTTCTTTACATCTGGAACTCGTAAGGCGGCGCGAGAACTTTGCGCATCGCCAGCCATGGTTGATTCGTCTTACCGAGTGTCCCTTATGAACCGTATCTCTGTGATCCGCGACGATCAGGTGGTTCCATTGCTGCCGGGGAGTCCTTCGGCGGGCGTTTTTTCGCCTGTGCCAGGGCTGATGGTGGAGCGGCACCGGACGCCGGCGATCGAGATTCCGGAGCACGAGCACTCCAGCCTGTGTCTGCACCTGCAGACGAGCCGCACGGTGGCGATGGAATGGTGGAGCGAGGGAAAGAACCGGGTGGAGCAGGCGGGGCCGGGGTCGCTGGTGCTGGTGGCTCCAGGAACACGCGACCGGCTGCGGTGGAGCGGCGCGTCGGAACGGGTGGTTGTGTCACTGGATGCGGGATGCCTGATGCGGGCGGCGGAAGAGCTGGGCTGGAAGGGATTGCCGGAGTTCAGAAACCGATGGCTGCTGGAGGACCGGCAACTGCGGCATCTGGTGGCGGAGATGCAGCGGGAGATGGAGTCAGGGTGGGCGACGGGAAGGCTGTACGGGGAGCTACTGGCCAGATCGCTCTCTGTGGCTCTGCTGCGGAAGTACGCATCGCCGAAGGACGGAATGCGGCTGGCACGGGGAGGCATGGCCCGGGGCCGCCTGAGGCGGGTGACGGAGTACATCCGCGAAAACAGCCATGCGGAGCTGCGGCTGGAGACACTGGCAGGGATCGCCGGGCTGAGCGTGTTCCATTTTGCGAGGGCGTTCCGGATGGAGACGGGCGTGTCTCCGCATCGGTATGTGCTGGATGAGCGGTTGCGGCGGGCGAGGGAGCTGCTGAGGCTGAGGTCGCGAACGATGGCCGAAATTGCCGCGGAGACGGGGTTCGGGGACGCAGGCAGTTTTGCGCGCGCCTTCCGGAGACAATTCGGAGTAAGCCCGAGCGAATGGAAGCAGCAGGCGGGGTAGAGCGGCCGGGGACTTTTCCGCAGGAAATATACACAAAGAGCAGAGATTGCACGAAAGGCGTGCAGCTCGGGCATAGAAGAGAGACAGGATCGCCATGCGCGGGGCGGATCTGGCCGGGCGCGGGCGCATCGGCGGAAAAGAGCAGGGGATGGGACTGGACATTATCGGTGGTCTGATTGTGCTGACGCATTTGTGCGTGGTGGGAAGTTTTCTGTTGTGGTTCGGGCTGGGAAAACCGACATCGTGGGCGAAGTTCCGGGCAGAGCTGAAGAAGCAGTTTGCTGGCGGCGGGCGGCGGACTCACTGAGGATGCGTGCGCGGCCAGGCTTGCCGATACCGCGAATTACGATGAGGTCAACACGGAGCGGGACGATTGCGGCTCCGCTGGACTCCGGACATTCCAGACTAGACAGAGGCAGTCGCGCGTTGGCCGGTTTGCGGAGCGCGTCTCCCGGAAGGAGGCCAGCGATGAGATTCGAGCTGGTGGCTTTTCTGTGGATGCTTTGGCATGTGCTGGTGGTGGGGGGCATTGTGCTGTGGTTTGGGGTGGGAATGCCGGGGACGTGGGCGAAGTTTTGGGCGGCGATGAAGGCGAGCCTGCACCAGGTCCTTCCGCACGCACGTCCTAGCCACTGAACACGAGGGGAAGCGGGTCAGCGCGGATTGAGGACGATCTCCAGGCGGGTGTCCTGGGGGAAGCTGACTTCGTGGCCGCGGGCGATCCAGCGAAAATAGATGGATTTGGAGAGCGCGAAGTAGGCGAAGCCACGGACAACGGCGACGTTGACGGTGACCATGGCGGCGATACGCGCCGCAAAGCCGAATCCGTTGCTGATGACGGCGCTGTGTTCAGTCTGGGTGGCATCGTTTCCATAAGCGCCGGCGGTCATGACGCCGAGGACCATGGGGGCGAGATACTTGCCGGGACCGCCCGTGGATCTGGCAGTGCCTTCGTCGTTGATTTTGATGTTCTGGCCGGGAGCGGACTCAGCGGCGGCGAGTTGCCCGTGGATGGCGGTGGCCGGAGCATGGCTGAGCTGGACGCTGCGGAAGGTGAAGCGGAGACGTCCGTTGCGGGCAAACCAGCGGGCGTGCTGGTCGAGGGTGACGATGCCGTTGAGGACGGTTCCTTCGGGGAAGATAACGGCCTGATGGTTGGGCGTGAGGAGCGGCGCTGTGAGGACGGCCCGGACGGGAGTGCCGCGATGGTCCTGCCCAGAATTCAGGTTGCTGGTGAGGCGCGCGTGGAGGACGCCTGTGGGGGTGCCGTGGGGTTGGACGCTGGGGAGCGGAGTGGGGACCTTGCCGGGAATACTGATCGGCGCGGTGAGACGAGCGTCGTACTGGGTATTGCTCCAGATGGTGGGCGGAGACCAGGGGAGCTGCGCGTAGATCCACTTGCGGAGGCGGTCGCCGAGGTTGGGGTGGTGGATGGCCTCGACGGCCAGGTGCCGTTCGCTGTCGATTTGCTGGCGGAGGCGCTCGCGGAGTTTGGGGTGCTTGCCGGAGCTCATGCGGATGACGGTGGCGTCGCGCTGGAGGACGCTGGTGCGGATGGGAAGGGTGCGGCCGTCGGGCAGGCGGATGGCGGAGAAGGTGACGGCGGGCGTGCGCGGCTCGACGAACTGAGCGTTGAGGACGCGGCGAAGGCGGCCTTCGCGGGGTCCGGGATGGAAGCCGAGGATGGTTCCGGTGACCTCGGTATTCACGGGCAGAACCTTGTGGTCGACGCTGTAGACGGGCGCGAGCAGGTGGCCGGTGA
>DAHVZZ010000193.1:0-1513 GCA_027323785.1 Acidobacterium sp.
GCGAGTGGTCCGCACTGGCACAGCGCGCCGCTGATACCCAGGGCAGCTTTGCCGACTTCCTGCAGGCGGCGCTCGAGAGCGAACGGGCGGCACGACAAGAACGGGTCCGCCAGGCGTTGCTCAAAATCGCCACGTTGCCGACGATCAAGAGCTTGGAAGATTACGATTTCAACTTCGCCAGCGGTGCCCCGAAGTCCCAGATCCAGGAACTGGCCTCACTGAGCTTCATCGAGCGGGCCGAGAACATCGTGTTTCTCGGCCCCAGCGGCGTCGGCAAGAGTCACCTGGCGCTCGCATTGGCATATCGCGCAGTGATGGCGGGGATCAAAACACGATTCATCACGGCTGCGGATCTGATGATCCAGCTGGCGGCGGCGAACGCCCAGGGGCGACTGAAGGGATACTTCAACCGCGCCATCATCGGGCCAAGACTGCTGGTCGTCGATGAATTGGGCTATTTGCCCTTCGGGCGAGAGGAAGCGAATTTGTTCTTCAACGTCGTGGCCAAACGCTACGAGCGCGGCAGCATGATCCTCACCAGCAATCTGCCCTTCACCCAATGGGCGAGCGCTCTGGCCGACGATCAGACCCTCGCCGCAGCTCTTCTGGACCGGCTGCTGCACCACGCACACATCGTACAGATCACCGGCGAAAGCTACCGGCTGAAGGACAAGCGCAGGGCCGGAACCCTTAAGGGTGAGAGCAAGAACAGCTAGAAAAAGGCGGTGCCCGGGGTGGGTCAAATTTATTTCGGCGGCAAAGAGCCAAAGTGGGTCAGTTTTCAATCGGCGTTGACACCCTGATGCCGAGCGCCCGGAAGGATTGATCGAGCTCGTGGGAGAAAATGCTGTCGCGTTCATGCAGCAGGAACTGATACCGGTGATCCGGACCGACTACCTCGCGCAGCTGCTGCAGCGTCCAGGCGGCCGTCGGATGAGCTGTGAAGTTGCAGTGAACCAGGCGGCGGCTTCCATGCTCAATGACCACGAACACGTACAGCATGCGGAAGCTGGCCGTGACGGCGAGACAGAAATCACAGGCGAGGATTCCCTGGGCGTGCAGGCGCAGGAACGTCGACCAGCGCAGGTCTCCTCGGGGATGCCCGGGAGGATGCCGAGGCATGTATTTGCGCACGGTGCGGGGGGAGACCTGAAGATCCAGCTTCAATAACAACTCATTGGCGATGCGTTCCTCGCCCCAGCGGGGATTCTCCAGAGCCATCTGCCGAATGAGGCGTTGTAGTTCCGCTGGAATGGCCGGTCTGCCTGGCCGGGACTTCAGGCGCCATAGCAGCCTCCAGGCGCTGCGATGCCAGCGAAGCAGCGTTTCCGGGCGCACGATGACCAATGCGTCCCGCCAGCCGAAGATCCTGGACAGCAGGGCCAGTCGAACGCGAGTGACTGGGTCGATTCGGCGCAGCCTGATGCCCCGCACGATGTACAGAGCCAGTTGCCGGCGAAGGAAGAGATTCTCCGCCTTGATCGAGCGGCTCGATCTCACCGTCAGTCGTAGC
>DAHVZZ010000196.1:0-5288 GCA_027323785.1 Acidobacterium sp.
ATCCGCCAGGCCGCCTTCCTCGGCCTGCGCGAAGACAAAGCCCCCAGCGAAGTCGTCCGCGAAACACCGCGCGCTGCGCCCAAATCCCCCCGCAAAACCTCAGCCGCGCACCCGTCCAAAAGCCGCGCCGCAAAAAAGTCCACCGCCAAATCCGCACATCACACTGCCGCCCGCGCCACCGCCGCCAAAACTTCGCGCGCCACGCCGGCCATCCACCTCACCCACCCCGACAAAATCCTCGACCACGAATCCGGCCTCACCAAGCGCCAGCTTGCCGCATACTATGCCGCCATCGCCGATCACATGCTGCCGCACATCGCCGGCCGCCCGCTCAGCCTCGTCCGCTGTCCTGAAGGCAGCGCCAAACCCTGCTTCTTCCAGAAGCACGTCGGCATGGGCGTCGCCGCCGGAGTCGAAAGCATCCCCGTCTCGCCCAAAAACGGCGGCCCGCCCGAACAATATCTCTCCGTCTCCACCACCGAAGGCCTCATCGGCCTCGCTCAAATGGGCGTCCTCGAAATCCATCCCTGGGGTTCGCGGTACGACCCGCACAGCGACGCCCTCGAACGGCCCGACCGCCTCATCGTCGATCTCGATCCCGACCCCGCGCTCCCCTGGCCCCGCCTCGTCGAATCCGCCCAGGAAGTCCGCGGCCTGCTGAAGAACCTCGGCCTCGAATCCTTCGTCAAATCCACCGGCGGCAAGGGCATCCACGTCGTCGCACCCATCCTGCCCGAACGCGAATGGCCCGCCGTCAAGACCTTCGCCCACAACTTCGTCCTCATGATGGAGCATGCCAACCCGAAGCTCTACCTCACCAGAATGACCAAATCCGCTCGCGCCGGCCGCATCTTTCTCGATTACCTGCGCAACGAGCGCGGAGCCACCGCCGTCGCGCCCTTCTCGCCCCGCGCCCGCGCTGGAGCACGCGTTGCCATGCCGCTCTCCTGGTCCGAGCTGCAACGCACCGATCCGAAGCAATTCACCGTCGCCAATTTTTCAGATTGGAAGTCCCGTCTTCGCCGCGATCCCTGGCGTCACATGCACGATATCCGGCAGAGCCTCACCGACCGGGCCATCGCCGCTGTCGCCGAAATGACTCAGCGCAAATCAGCCTGATCGCCGCAGCGCCATCCTCGCCGCATGGTACCCGCACATCCCGTGGACCCCGCCGCTCGGCGGCGTCGACGACGAGCACAGATACAGCCCCTTCGTTCCCGTGTAGTAATTCCCCAGCGCCGGGCGAAACACAAACTGCTTCATCGTCAGCGATCCACCGTTGATGTCCCCGCCCACCAGATTCGCGTCCATCCGCTCCAGCAACGCCGGCGTGGACACATGCTTCGCCAGCACGCAGTCCCGGAACCCCGGCGCGAACCGCTCCAGCTGTGCCTCCACGCGATCTGTCATATCCACGTCGCACCCGTTCGGCACATGGCAGTAGACCCACGCCACATGCTTTCCCTCCGGAGCCCGCGTCCGGTCGAACAGCGTCGGCTGCGCCACCAGCAAAAACGGCCGCTCCGCCACATGCCCCCGCGTCGCCGCGTCTTCTGACCGCGCAATCTCCTCCAGAGTCCCGCCCACATGCACCGTCGCAGCCCGCAGGCACTCCCGCGCCGTCCACGGAATCGGCGCCGACAGCGCATAGTCCACCTTGAACACTCCCGGCCCATAGCGATATTCCGCCATCGCCCGCCGGTACGTCTTCTGCAGCCGCTCCCCGGCCACCTTCAGTAACTGACGCGGTGTCAAATCGCACAGCACCGGGCGGCCATCGGCATCCACTTCATCCAGCCGCTCGATCCGCCGACCCGTATGCACCTCGCCGCCCAGCTCCCGCAGATGCGCCGCCAGCGCATCCGTAATCGCCTGCGATCCGCCCCGCGCCACCGGCCATCCCACCGCATGCGCCGCCGCCGCCAGCACCAGTCCCACCGACGCGCTCAGCCGGTCCTCCAGGCTCAGGCACGAGTGCCCCGCCAGCCCCGCCAGCAGCGCCCGCGCCCGTTCGCCCCGGAACTTCCCCTTCGCCAGCGACAGCGCCGGCTGCATCGCATACCGCCCAAACCGCGCCATCGTCAGCGGCCGCCGCGGAATCCGCGGCATCGCGCCCAGCGCGTCCGCCACAAAATCCCGCCAGTGCAGCACCGGATCTTCCACCAGCTCCCGCCAGGCCGCCCCATCCTCGCCCAGCTGATTTACCTGGTCCTGCAGGCTGTGCTCCAGCGTCACCGCTGTCCCGTCCTCCAGCGGATGCGCCATCGCCGCCGGCCCATGTACCCACTGCAACCCGTGCTTCGCCAGCGGCAGCTTCCCAAAGAACGGCGATCCCGCTCCCATCGGATGCACCGCCGAGCCAAAGTCGTGCCGGAAGCCCGGCAGCGTCAGTTCCATCGTCCGCGCCGCGCCGCCCAGCTGCTCCTCGGCCTCGTATACATCCACGCGCACGCCGGCCTGCGCTAGCACAATCGCCGCCGCCAAACCGTTCGGCCCTGCTCCTATCACTGAGGCGCTTCGCATCCGTTCCGCTCCACCTTTTATTCGACGCTGTTTTCCGCGGAAACGGCTCCTCTTCCCACTTCGCGCTCGTGGCGCTCGCGGTGCCGCTGCCGCCGCTCCCATACCCGCATCCGCACGTAAAAGCCCAGATAGACCACCACCGCCAGGTTGATGGCAAACAGCCCGGCGCGCGGCCACGACACATGCCGAATCACCTCAAAGGCTTCCCACGGCAAAAACGACGCCGTCAGCACCAGCGTCACGTACTCCGCCCACGCCTTCTCCAGCACCAGCCCTGTGCCTTCCAGAAAATCCAGCGCCGAAATGGTGAAAATCGCCGCGCTGATCTGCTTCATGCGGTGCGGATCGAGCAGCGCGATCTTCCCCAGCACCAGGCTCACAAAATGGCTCTCCGGATCGAACCGCAGCGACACAATCAGCCGCTCCGCCATGTCCAGCAGGTCTGCGTGGATCAGCCGCAGCGCCCCAATCCCCAGCAGCAGAAACAGCACTCCCTGCACCTGCTTGAAGACCCCAATGGCGATAATCCATCGGTCATGGCGCGACCTCGCGCGGGGCCTGGCAGATTGTCTCGTTTCGGGAGCCGGATCGGAGTGCATGTATATGGGATGGTTCTTTGCATCTTCCCACATCGGGGCTTTGCGGGCCAGTCGCGCCCGATGAATTCTCTACCGCGCCGCGTCGATCCCAGGCCCGTTCAGCGCCCCGCACCTGCCTGGCCCCAATCGGCGCTGGTCCTCCGGCCGCAGTGAAAGCATCGGTGGTGTGCCCAGGAAGTCCCGCACGGCTAATTCGTCACCATCCTCATGGTGTTGGGCAGTAGCCGCACGTCCACTGCGAACTTTTTGTAATCCGAATAGCGCGTTACTGTCTCGACACGTCGATCGAAAAGCAGCACCCTGGCCCACCCTTTCGCAATCGAGTCCTGTTGCACCCATACCGCCCCCCCGCCGGGATTGTCGGGCCGCGGAGGCAGCCGCTCCATATCCACCTGGATGAGCATGCCCTTGCGAAACATCTTCTCATTCCTCAGCGCAACGGCAACCGTGCGAACCGGCATATCGTCCGCTTCGTCAATCCAGGTCGTCTGCTTCCAGTTCAGAGCCGACTTCTCCCCGGCACCGCTGGGATTGGCGTCCGCCTTCGGAGTCGATACCACCACATATGTCTTCCGCCCGTTCACAACCGTCTCTCCCGTTACCCGGTTGTTAAAGAGCGTCGTCAGGTACATCATCGGCAGATCCGAATGAACAGTCCGGTGAAAGAATCCCCGCTTTTCCGCGAGCGTCATGTGTTTCCGCTCTTCCACTGCCTTGTCATACCTCTGCTTCTCTTTCGCGGCGGCTTTTCCCGTCAGCGGCTTTCCGTCTTCCGCCACCTTCCGCCGATACGGCAATCCCTCCACGAAGACGTTTTCGTACTTCGCCGTCTCGTCGTCGGTCTCCTTACCGTTTTTATTCCAGTTCAGGTTCTTCCATTCCTCAACGGAGGTGTACTGCTCGGCCAGAATCTCATTCCTGGCGATATTCGCCTTCATGCGAGCCAGCAGCGCCTGTAGTTTCGCTCCACTGGGCAGTGGACTTGCCCCCATTGCGGGCACGGCTCCCGCAAGCAAACAAACAGCTGCGACGCTCGGTCCAATCCATCTCCGCATGAGCCACCTCGCGCCCGCCTGAAAAACGGGTACGCCGAGGATAGCACGCCCTACCGCGCCACCAGCTTCCGCACCTTCGGCTTCAGATACGGCGCCAGCTTCTCCAGCGCCGCCTCCACGCTCACCCCATGCCGCGCCCGCAGCTGATCCACCTTGCCATGCTCGATAAACCGGTCCGGCCATCCGATCCGCACTACCGGCGTATCGATGCCCAGCTCGTTCAGCGCCTCCAGCACCGCCGTGCCAAAACCGCCCATCAGCACGTGATCCTCGAACGTCACCACCGCCGTCGCCCGCCGCGCGTATTGCGCAATCGTCTCCCGGTCCAGCGGCTTCACAAAGCGCGGATTGATCACCGCCGCCGAATGGCCCTGCTCTTCCAGCGTCTGGGCCAGTTCCACCGCCATCGGCAGCAAAGCCCCCAGCCCCAGCACCGCGAAGTCCGCGCCCTCCTGCACCACCGCGGCTTTCCCAATCGCCAGCGCCCGCGGCTGCCCCTTCACCTTCGCTCCCGGCCCCACCCCTCGCGGATACCGCACCGCGCTCGGCCCCTCGTGCAGCATCGCCGTGTACAGCATGTCCGCCAACTCATCCTCGTCCGTCGGAGCCATCTGTACCAGGTTTGGAACGCCCCGCAGATACGCAATGTCGAACAGCCCGTGATGCGTCGGCCCGTCGTCTCCGCTCAGCCCCGCACGGTCCATGCAGAACACCACCGGCAGATTCTGCAGGCATACGTCGTGCACCACCGGATCGAATGCCCTCTGCAAAAACGTCGAGTAGATCGCGCAGAACGGCCTGTATCCCTGCGTCGCCATTCCCGCCGCAAAAATCACCCCATGCTCTTCCGCAATCCCCACGTCGAAATACTTCTCCGGGTGATGCTGCCGGAACAGATCCAGCGCCGTCCCGTTCGGCATCGCCGCCGTAATCGCAATCACCTTCTCGTTCGCGTCCGCCAGCTTCACCAGCGTCTCCGCGAACACCTCCGAATAGGTCCGCTGCCCCGCCGGCTTCGTGTTTCCCGTCTCCGGATCGTACGGCCCCAGCCCATGAAACTTCTTCTGCTTGTCCAGAGCCGGCTGGAACCCGCGCCCCTTCTGCGTAATCG
>DAHVZZ010000568.1:0-10208 GCA_027323785.1 Acidobacterium sp.
CGATCTTGTGCTGAAGCTGCGTGAACTCAAAAGTGCCCGTCTTCGCATACAGCCACAGGATGGCAACAAGAAACAGCGCGGACGGCAGGAAGGTATAGATAAAGAACTTCAGCGCGGCCTGAGGTCCGCGGTTGCGCCCAAACATGGCAATCAGAATCGCCATCGGCACCAGCGACAGTTCCCAAAAGCCGTAGTAGAGGAAGACATCCAGCGATACGAAGACTCCAACCATAGCCGTCTGCTGGAGCAGAAACAGCGAGTAGAACTCTTTCGTGCGCCGCTCAATCGAGCGCCATGACACCAGAACGCCGATAGGAGCAAGGAAGGTCGTCAGCAGTACGAGCCAGAGCGACAGGCCATCCACACCCATGTGGTACCGAATCGCTGGACTGGAAATCCAGGGACAGTCGACCACAAACTGGAAGCCATGGCGTGCGTAGTCGAACTGTGCCGGCAGGTAGATCGAAAGGGCGAATGTCACCAGCGTCACCAGAAGGGTGAATCCCTGGATCGCGCGCCCCTTGCGCGGCAGCAAAGCCACGATCACTGCGCCGGCAGCGGGCACGAAGGTGATCAGCGTCAATATCGAGTGGTTCAGCACAAAACCTTTCCTTGTTCAGCCCTCAGTGAATCCAGAAGTGCGTTGTCAGTCCAAAATACGTGGCTCCGATCAGAAGGGCTGCAAACAGTGCCAGCCATCCCGCATAAGCACGAATGTTCCCGGACTGAATGCGCGCCACCAGCGCGCCCAGACCCTGAACGGAGTAACCCGTCGCCAGCGTCCCTCCGTCAATCACTCCTCGGTCGACCAGCAGGCCCAGCCCATATCGGGCCACAAAAAGCACCGGCGCAACCACGACCGCGCCATAAAGCTCGTCCACCCAGTACTTGTTCGCGATCAGGGTATACACAGCACGGAATTTCGCCGTCAGTTTCGCCGGCAACTCAGGCCGCGAATGGTACATCAGGTGCGCGACGAACCAGCCGCTCAGCACCACCAGCGTCGAAAGTGCGGCCAGCCAGATTTCCGCCGAATCGCCGCCCGTCAGGGCGGGATATGCGGAAACCGGAAGAGCGCCCACTGCGGGAGCCAGAAAATGGTTGATCCAGCTGTTGCCTCCCAGCGCTTCCGGCCAGCCCAGTGCCCCGCCGATGGCGGCAAGAATGCCGAGGATAACCAGCGGAATCAGCATCACCCACGGGCTCTCGTGAACGTGATGCTCGTGTTCGGCTTTGGCCGTGAGCTTCGTGTCGTGGCGCGCATGAACCGCAGCAGCTCCGTGGCTGCCGCCCGCAGCTTCCCACCGGCTCTCGCCGAAGAAGGTCATATACCAGAGGCGGAACATATAGAACGCCGTCAGACCCGCGGTAAGCAGTCCGATCGCCCAGAACACTTTGCCCGCCGTTCCGGAAATAAAGGCCTGATAGAGAATTTGGTCCTTGCTGGCGAACCCGGAAAATGGCGGCAGCCCGGAGATGGCCAGAACGGCCACGGTCATCGTCCAGAATGTAACCGGAATCTTGCGTCGCAGGCCTCCCATCACTCGCATGTCCTGCTCCCCGCCAAGCGCATGAATCACCGATCCAGCCGCCAGGAAGAGCAGCGCCTTGAAGAAGGCGTGCGTGATCAGATGGAAAATGCCGGCGGAGTACGCTGCAACTCCACAGCCCATGAACATATAGCCCAGCTGTGAAACCGTTGAATAGGCTAGTACCCGCTTGATGTCGTTCTGCATCATCGCCATCGTCGCGGCGAAAAACGCGGTCGCGGTGCCGATGGCGGCCACAACCAGCAATGCGACGGCGGAGCGATCGAAGAGAACATGGCTTCGGGCGATCATGTAAACGCCCGCTGTAACCATGGTCGCCGCGTGAATCAGGGCCGAGACAGGCGTCGGACCCTCCATCGCGTCCGGAAGCCACACGTACAGGGGAATCTGCGCTGACTTTCCTGTCGCTCCCAGAATCAGCAGCAGGGCAATCGCAGTAATGAACCCACCGTGCAGCGTCGGATCCGCGCTGATGGCGCTGAAGACTCGAGTGAAATCGAGCGTTCCAAAGTGTGCGACCAGAAGGAACATCGCCAACAGGAAGCCGAAGTCGCCGATCCGGTTGACGATGAACGCTTTCTTGCCTGCATTTGCCGCGGAGTCGCGTCGGAAATAGAAGCCGATGAGCAGATACGACGCCAGCCCCACTCCTTCCCAGCCCACGAACATGAGCAGGAAGTTTTCCGCCAGCACGAGGGTCAGCATAAAGAAGAGGAAGAGATTCATGTAGGCGAAGAAGCGCCAGTAACCTTCCTCTTCCGCCATGTAGCCGACGGAGTAGAGATGAATCAGGAACCCAACCCCGGTGACCACACAGAGCATCACCATCGTGAGTTGGTCTAACCGGAAAGAGAAGCTGGCATGGAACGCACCCGCCTGTATCCATGTCCCCACATTTTCGACATAGGGCACAGGCAGAGATCCAAACCGTGCAACGAGGCTCGCGACCTGCAGCATCGGCACCAGCGCCGCTACCAGTGCGATGACGGTGACCGTCGCTTTCGGCAGCTTGCGGCCTAACAGACCGTTCACCAGAAATCCGGCAACGGGGACAATCGGAATCAGCCAGAGATGGAGATCGGTCATAGTTTCATCAGGTCGATTTGATCGACGTTCAGAGTATTGCGTGCACGAAACACGGCGATAATAATTGCCAGGCCAACCGCAGCTTCAGCGGCGGCGACAACCATCACAAAGAAGACAAAGATCTGTCCGCTCACCTCATGCCACTGATGAGCGAATGCCACAAATGTCAGGTTCACTGCGTTCAGCATCAGCTCAATGGACATGAATACCGTGATGATATTCCGCTTGATGATGAAGGCAGCTACTCCAATCGAAAACAAAACCGCGCTGAGGAACAGGTAATAAGCAACAGGAACCATTTCAGTGCTCCTTCCGGGCAAGCGCTACCGCGCCGAGAATCGCAACCAGGATCAGCACAGATGTAACTTCAAAGGGCAGCAGCAGGTTGCGAAACAATACCCGGCTCAGGTCGTTCGTCGTCACCCAGAATCCGCCAAAAGTCGCCTGGGCGAAACTGCCGCGCCGCGAAAGAAACATAAACGTCAGAATCGAGATCAGCGACGCCGCACCCGGAAACCCGGCGATGTACGCCATCCTGCTGCCGCGGGTGCGCTCCTCGCGTCCCGCATTGAGCAGCATGATCACAAAAGTAAACAGCACCATGATCGCGCCTGAATACACGATGACCTGCGCAATGGCCAGAAATTCGGCTCCCAGCAGCAGGTACAAAACCGCGAGCGAACTCATCACGACGATGAGTGAAAGCGCGCTGTTGATAGGGTGGCGCTGCAGCAGGAGATTCAGGGCCCCTGCCACACAAAACGCGCCGAAAACGATGAACAGTGCCAGATGCATGGTTTGCAGTCACTCGCAAATACAGCAGAACAACGGTGTCAGTTCGGTGGATGGAAAGATCGATTGTAAATCAACGCACGGGCAGCAAGAGTCCCATCCACAGGCTCGTAACAATGATGTTGGCAATAGCCACAGGCACCAGAAACTTCCATCCGAAACCCATGAGCTGGTCGTAGCGAAAACGCGGAAGTGTCCCGCGAACCCAGATGTACAGGAAAAGGAACAGGAAAACTTTGAGGACAAACCAGAAGAGTGGCAGAACAGCGCGCGCCACAATCCCTGTGGCCACACCGTCGAACAGGTGACCGAACGGACTGCTCCATCCCCCGAAAAACAACAGGGTGGCGACGCATCCGACGGTAATCATGTTCGCGTATTCCGCCATGAAGAACATGGCGAACTTCATCGAACTGTACTCGGTGTGATAGCCGGCCGTCAGTTCGCTTTCCGCCTCGGGCAAATCGAACGGCGTCCGATTGGTCTCCGCGTAAGCCGCCATCAGATAAATAAAGAACGCCACGAACTGGAAGCCCCCGAAGAAGTTCCACGAAAGCAGTCCGTGGGTCGCCTGAACATTCACGATGTCCCGCAGCCGGAAGGAGCCCGCGCGCATCACCACACCAACCAGCGAAAGCCCGAGCGCCAGTTCATAGCTGATTACCTGGGCGGAAGCTCGCAGGGACCCCAGCAGCGAATACTTGTTATTCGACGCCCACCCGGAAAGAGCGATCCCGTAGACGCCGATCGAAGTAATGCCGAGGATGACCAGCAGCCCGATGTTGATATCGGATATCTGAAAGAGGTCCACGCCTCTCCAGCGAATATCCGCCCCAAAGGGAACCATCGAAATCGACAGCAGCGCACACGCTAGCGCAATCGTCGGCGCGATGACGTACAGCGGCCGGTATACCGCTTCCGGGATCAGGTCTTCCTTCAGGAAAAGCTTCAAACCGTCAGCCAGCGGCTGCAGAAGGCCGAACGGTCCCACGCGGCTGGGTCCCCAGCGATTCTGAATACGGCCGACGACCTTGCGCTCCAGCAGGACAGTGTAGGCCACAGCCGTGAGCAGAATGACCACGACCACGATGACCTTTACCAGGCTGATGAGAAAGAATGTTGAAAAACTGGTCTCCATCCAAAGCCTTTCAGAATAGTCCTAATCCGCCGCCGTCTCAGCGGGTTCTCTCGCTTCAAGAACCGAGTGAAGCATGGTGCTGTAGCGGCCCAGAGTGCCTGACGTAAAGAGAGTGTCGTTGGAAGGCAAAACCAGATCGCGGCGCTCTCCGGCATTCCGAATCTGGACGAGCCCGGAGCGTACATGCTGATCGTTGCCTGCCATCAGGTCGAGTCGCGAGATATCGTAGGCCGGTATCAGCCGCTGAATCTCGTCGAAAATCGCATAAGGATCGAACGGACTCAGCTTCGGTTCAAGATGATGCGCCGCCAGCCATACGCCATGGCGGTCGGCCTCGCCCGACTGTGCTCCGCGAGCCTGTCCGAAGTCGGCCCGAACCCCTCCGGGTCCGAATGGCACCAGCTTCTTCACCTCCGCGCCCATCGCAGCCGCCAGACGAACGATCAGCTCAAAATCCGTCCGCGTTCCTGCCTTGTCCGCGGCCTTCCGAACCAGCTGCAGATCGCCAAATGTACTCGTGACTGTGCCGGATTTCTCGTAAAGATCGGCCGCCGGGAAAACAACGCTGGCCAACTGAGCGGTTTCGGTGAGAAAAAGGTCCTGCGCAACGATAAACGTGTCGCGCAGCGATGCCGGATCGATGCCGTATCGGGAAACAGGATTGGACCCGACGATATACATCGCCTGGATCTCACCCCTCGCCGCGCCGTCAAACATCTGCACCAGATCCAGCCCCGGCTTCTGCGGCAGGGTTCCGCCATATTCTTCGGCGAAGGAGCCCGAAGCGGTAACGGGTACGTATCCCGGCAGGTAGTCGGGATACAGGCCCATATCCGCCGCTCCGCGCGAATTGACGTAATCCCCAAGACAGGTGAATTTCGCATGAGGCAGCGATGAGGCGAACCGTACAATCGCATCCATCTCGCCGCCGCGGAATTCGGAGCCGAATACCACCAGCAGCGATTCTTCCTGGCGGATAGCGTCGCGGAAGGCGCTCGCCTTGCCATTGCCGTCCAGCGCCGAGTTATCCCCAGCCAGATAGGCAATCAGTGCAGCATAGTCTCCCTCGCCGATCTGCAGGAACGAGGTCGCTTGCCGGCGCATCTTGATCAGCTCATGATTCGCGGCGTAAAGACGAGTGCCGTGCAGCCGCACGCCGGTGCGTATCTGCCATGCCAGCCCCGGGTGCTGTTCGGTCGGATCGCCCCCCAGCAGGAGGACCGCTTTCGCTGTCCCGAAGTCCCGCAGCGAAGCTTCTTCCCTGCCCTTCATCGCCGCCGCAAACGCCGGATAATCCGCCGTGCGGTGGTGATCGACGTTATTCGTGTGCAGAACGGTGCGGGCAAACTTCTGCAGCAGGTACGATTCTTCGTTCGTCGTCCGATTGGACCCAATCACTCCAATCGCCGACCCGCCCTTCGCATCGCGGATTTCGCGCAGCCGCTTACCCGCGTATTCAATGGCTTCTTCCCAGGCAACGGGCTTGAATTTCCCATCCGCCTGCCGAATCAGCGGCTGAGTCAGGCGATCCGCGTGGTTTGCGAAATCGAATCCGTAACGCCCCTTGATGCAGAGGAAGTCTCCGTTGATCCCGCTCTTGTCCCGATTGTCGCCGCGAACGATTTCCATCCCGTCGTTCGAGCGTCGGACGCCCAGCGTCGTCTTGCAACCGTCCCCGCAGTGCGTGCAGACCGTCCCCACATGGGACATCTCCCACGGGCGAGTCTTGTACCGGTAGGTTCCCGAGGTGAGCGCGCCAACCGGGCAGATGTCAATGCACATGCCGCACTCTTCGCACTCCAGATGATCCTGCTTGTTCGGTGCGATCACCGCGCCGGAGCCCCGGTTCTGGATGCCCAGCGCCCACACATCCATCCCCTCCCCGCACACGCGCACACAGCGGTAGCACAGAATGCAGCGCGGCCGGTCGAAGTACACCACCGGCGACCACTGCTGCTCTTCGCGATGCTGCTTGATCTCCACAAACTTCGATTCGGCCGCGCCGTATTTGAAGGTCATGTCCTGCAGCTCGCACTCGCCGCCCGCATCGCACACCGGACAGTCCAGCGGATGGTTCCCCAGCAGGAGTTCGATCGTTGCCTTACGCGCCTGCGCGATTTCCGGACTCTCGGTCGTTACGACCATGCCTTCCGCCACTGGCGTCGTGCACGCGGTCTGCAGCTTGGGAACCTTCTCCAGCCGCACCACGCACATCCGGCATGCAGCCTGCAGCGAGAGACCCGGGTAATAACAGAAGGCCGGAATCTCGATCCCATGCGCCCGGCAGGCTTCGATCAGCAGCGTGCCGGCCGGAGCGGTAAGCTTCTTGCCATCGACGGTGAATGTAACGTCAGCCATGTATTCCTTCAGACCAGCGCAACGCGCTCTTCGCGAGCGTGGTGATAGGGGCAGCCTCTGCCCTCCAGGTGATCTTCAAACTCCTTGCGGAATTTCTTCACGAAGCCGATCGTCGGCATAGCGGCGGCATCGCCCAGCGGGCAGAATGTCCGCCCCAGCATATTCTCCGCAAGATATCGGATGTTATCGATGTCCTTATCCACAGCGCCGCCCGCGTGCAGGCGCGTCAGCGACTTCTTCAGCCAGTCGGTTCCTTCGCGGCACGGAATGCACCAGCCGCAGCTCTCATGCTGATAGAACTTCATCGTGCGCAGGGCGAACTCCACCATGCACACCGTCTCGTCCAGCACCACCACTCCACCGGAGCCCAGCATTGATCCCGCCTTGCCCACCTGGTCGAAGTCCATGCCGATATCGATCTCTTCCGGGAGAAGCACCGGCGTCGAGGAGCCTCCGGGAACAACCGCCTTGAGTTTCCTGCCCCCGGGGATTCCCCCGCCAACCTCGTAAATCATCTTTTTCAGGTTGTAGCCCATCGGGAGTTCGTACACACCAGGCCGGTTCAGATGCCCGCTCAGACAAAACAGCCGGGTGCCGCCATTTCGCTCCGTGCCGATCTTTGCATATTCGGCCGCGCCGATCCGCAGAATGTGCGGAACCGTCGCGATCGTCTCCGCGTTGTTGATGATCGTGGGCCCGCCGTACAGTCCCACCACCGCCGGAAACGGCGGGCGGATGCGTGGCACCCCGCGCTTTCCTTCCAGCGATTCCATCAGCGCGGATTCTTCGCCGACCTCGTATGCTCCGGCCCCGGTCTGCGTCACAATATCGAAATCAATCCCGCTGCCGAAGATATTCTTGCCCAGGAAACCCTTCGCATAGGCCTCCTCCACCGCGCGTTCCATAATCTTCAGCAGATACCGGTACTCGCCGCGCAGATAGATGAAACCCATCTTGGCCTGAATCGCCAGCCCGGCAATAATCACGCCCTCGATGACGGAATGCGGGTCGTGCTCAAAGATCAGGCGGTCCTTGCAGGTGCCCGGCTCCGACTCGTCCCCGTTCACCAGAACGTACTTCGGTTTGGCCGACTGCTTCGGCACAAACGACCACTTCAGCCCGGTCGGAAATCCGGCGCCTCCGCGGCCGCGCAGATTGGACGCCTTCACTTCGTTGATGATTGCGTCCGGCCCCATGGCGAGGGCCTTACGGGCCGATTCGTAACCCTCCAGCTCGATGTAGCGGTCGATGGAAGTCGCGCCCTTGCCGAACCGGTACGAAATCAGGGGAACACAATCCGGATGTGTTGTCAGCGTCGCCATTACTTACCCGCCTTTGCCCGGTAATCCGCCAGAACCTTGTCGATGGACTCCGCCGTCAGGTTCTCATGGAAGTCGTAATTGACCTGAGCCGCCGGCGCCCACGAACAGGCGCCGATGCACTCCACCTCTTCCAGGGAAAACATCCCGTCCGGCGTGACTCCCTTATTAGGAATCCCCAGCGTCTCCTTGCAGTGCTCCAGAATCTCGTTTCCGCCCCGCAGCATGCAGCAGATATTCGTGCACACCTGAACGTGATACTTCCCTGCGGGCTTCGTGCGAAGCAGCGAGTAATAGCTGACCACGTTGCGCACGTCCAGCTCGGAAATGCCAATCCGCTCCGCTACTTCGGCAACGACTGCATCCGTGAGATACCCCACTTCGTCCTGCGCATACAGCAGCATGGGGACCAGAGCCGAACGCTTTACCGGATACAGGGTGACCAGCCGATCAAAGCGAGCAGCAAGCTCCGGCGAAAAAATGGTGTTGGTTTGCATGCCTATCAGAGCCCCCTCGCGGATTTCGCCGCAGCCAGCAAAGCAGCGGCCAGATCGATGGCCGCATGATCGAGGTCCAGAGTCTTTTCGCCGAACGAAATGCGCCCCTCAGGCAATAGCCGGAAGCAGCCGTTCTCCGCGATATCCCCGCCTCCGGCCAGCGACCATACTCCTTCTCCGGACGCAGGGTCGATCCGCAGATTCAGCCGGGCCGCGCCCATCGCTACCGTCACTGCGCTCTCCGCCTCTTGCACCAGGGCCTCCTCGCGGATTTGCCCCGCCGAAATACCGGAATACGAGCGCACCATGGCGACGAATGAAATCCAAAGCTCGCCGGCCAGAGTCGATTCCGGACTCATCACGCTCATCGATCGATCTCTCCCAGCACAATATCGATCGACCCAATCACCGCAACCACATCCGCAATCAGACGCCCCGCGCACATCGTTTCCAGCGCCTGCAGCGTGGCAAAGGAAGGATTCCTCATGTGCACTCGATAGGGTTTCGCGGTGCCGTCGCTGACGGCGTAGTACCCCATCTCGCCCCGTGGCGATTCCACCGCCTGATAGACTTCGCCCGCCGGAACCTGAAAGCCTTCCGTCACAATCTTAAAGTGATGGATGAGGGCTTCCATCTGCGTCTTCATCTTCTCGCGATCAGGCAGAACGATCTTCGGAGCATCCGCCTTCACCTCGCCCTCCGGCATTCCATCCAGAGCCTGCTGGCAGATCTTCACCGACTCGCGCATCTCCTGCAGCCGCACGCGATATCGCGCCCACACATCCCCATCGGTCGAGGTCGGAACCTTGAACTGGAACTTCTCATAGCTGGGATACGGCATATCGCGCCGCAAATCCCAGTCCACACCGCTTGCCCGGAGAGGCGGCCCAGTAACACCAAGCGCGATCGCATCTTCCGGACTCAGATACCCCACACCCTTGAGCCTGTTCACGAAGATCGGGTTCCCGGTAAGCAGATTCTCGTACTCGTCGATCTTCTCCGGCATGATCTTGATCAGCGACTGGACCGCGTCGAAAAAGTCGAGAGGCGGCTCCAGTGCAAGTCCACCCACCCGAAAATACGACGTCATCATGCGCTGCCCGGAGACATGCTCGAAGATTCGCAGAATCTCCTCGCGCTCGCGGAACGCATAAAGAAATACCGTCAGAGCCCCGATATCCATGGCGTGTGTGCCCAGCCACACCAGGTGTGAATTCAGACGGGTCAGCTCATTGAGCAGCACGCGAATCCACTGCGCGCGATCCGGAATCTCCAGCTGCAGCAGCTTCTCGACCGCCAGACAATAGCAGAGATTGTTCGTCATCGGACACAGGTAATCGATCCGGTCCGTCAGCGGCACCACCTGCTGATAGAACTTCGCCTCGCAGGTCTTTTCGATCCCCGTGTGCAGATATCCGATATCCGGCACCACCTTCACCACGGTCTCGCCGTCGATCTCCAGCACCAG
>DAHVZZ010000572.1:0-3295 GCA_027323785.1 Acidobacterium sp.
CGCGCGAGGCGGCTCTGGAGCGGCATATTGGGTCCATCCGGAACCATATCCGGGAGCTGGCGGGCAAGAATTACCACGCGCTGTACGGAATCAACTCGCCGGATTTCGTGGTGATGTTCGTGCCGATCGAGCCGGCGTTCATGCTGGCGCTCGCGCATGACGGGCGGCTGTGGCAGGAGGCCTGGGACCGGAACGTTCTCCTGGTGAGCCGGACAACACTGCTCTTCGTGCTGCGGACGGTGGCCCAGCTGTGGCGGCAGGAGCGGCAGACTCGCAACGTGGAGGAGATCGTGCGCCGGGGCAGCGAGCTGTACGACAAGCTGGCGGCGTTTGCCAAAGATCTCACCGACGTGGGCAGGAGTCTCGATGCGGCGCGGCAGAGCTATGACGGGGCGTACAGAAAGCTGGCGACCGGCCGCGGAAATGCGATCCGCCAGGCGGAGATGCTGAAGAGCCTCGGTGTAAAGCCGACGAAGGCGCTGCCGCTGACGCTCGTGGAAGAGGCGATGGACGAGCCGCTGCAGCTGGCGGCGGTGGGCGAGGACGGCGAGGCGCGGGAGGCGGAGTAATTCCGCCGGCCCGCGCCGGAGCAATCAGCCTGCTTTCTTCGTCTCGCTGCTCTCCGAGAAGGAGCCGGTGGCGTGCTGGCCGGCCGGCGTGTCGGGATGGCGCCGGGACTGGCCGCCTTCCGTATTCATGCTGAGAACTCCGGGCTGCTGGGAGCGGCTGGCGGCACTGGTGCGGGCGTCGGCCGCGCCGGGATCGGTGCTGGGGCTGGCGGTTGCGCGACCGTCGTGGGGCGTGGGCCCCGCGTTGCCCTGACTGCGGCCCGGCTCGATGGGGTGGACGGACGAGGCGGATTGCTCGGCCGCGGACTCATTTTGATGCTCCGCCGAATCGGGCGCGGGGCGATGGGCGGATCCGGAGTGGGTCTGGACCCTGTGGGCATCGGATTGCGAGTTCCTGGAGTTGCGGGACATATCCATGCACCTTTCCAGCGGGAATGCGCGTAACGAGCGGACACGCTCTGGAGTGGGATGCGCTTTGGCTGCGGAGCGGTGGACTTCGGGGCCGGGGTCGCGGATTCGGACGGATCTACTCCCCCGCGACCGCCGCAAAAGCGGTGCGGAGCCGCTCCCAGGAGACGCACAGATCCTCCGGCAGGATGCGGGTTTCAGCCGTGACGGTCATGAAATTTGTGTCCCCGGTCCAGCGCGGCAGCGCGTGGAGGTGCAGATGGCCGGCGACGCCGGCTCCGGCGGATTTGCCAAGGTTCAGGCCGAAGTTGAAGCCCTCGGGATGGTAGACGCGGGCGAGAGTGCGCTCGGAGATGCGGGCGAGGTCCATCATTTCCTGCGCGGCCGCGGCGGGCAGATCGGCGAGCGAGGCCTGGTGCTCGAAGGGGACAACCATGATGTGTCCGGAGGTGTAGGGGAAGCGATTGAGGCAGACGTAATTGTGGGCGGCGCGGAAGACGACCAGGGCGGCGCGGTCGGCCGCGACCGGATCCATTCCGGCCGAGACGGCGTGTTCGGTGGAGCGGAGGATGTTGCAGAAGACGCAGCCGGTATCGCCGGACCAGTCGCTCAGCTCATCGGCGATGCCCTGGCGCAATTTGCGATCGGATTGAGTGACGTAGGTATAGCGCCAGGGAGTCCAGAGAAAGTCCACGGGGCCATTGTAAACACCGGCTGCGGCAGGCGGCGCGGAATGTGTCGCGCACAAGCTGAAAGGCGCGCCCCGATGGATCGAGCCGCGCCTTTGTCGACAATGTGGATTCGCTGTTGGAATCAGCGGGGGACGTTGGTTTTTCCGAGCGTTTCCGAGGCCCTGCCCTGCAGAGCCTGGACCTTGCTGTGGCGGCGGGAATAGCCGAAGTAAATGAACAGGCCGATGATGAGCCAGCTGAAGAAGCCGATTTTGGCCGGCAGATCGGTGGAGACCATCAGCGAGAGAGAGATCAGCATACCGGCCAGCGGAACCCACGGCACGGCGGGCGTGCGAAACGGGCGCTCGACGTTCGGCTCGCGGACGCGCATCACCCACACGCCGAGACAGACGATGGCAAAGGCGAGGAGGGTTCCGAGGCTGACCAGCTCGCCAAGGAAGGCGATATTGAAGAAAGCGGCGAGGAAGGCGACCAGGCAGCCGACGGCAATGGTGATGAGCCACGGGGTGCGGAAGCGCGGATGGATGCTGCCGACCCATTTCGGGAGCAGCCCGTCGTGGGCCATGGTGTAGAGCACGCGGGTCTGGCCGAGGATCATGACCAGCATGACGGAGGCGAGGCCGGCGATGGCTCCGAGGTCGATGAGGACCACGCCCCAGGTGGCGCCGATGGCCGCCGCGCCGTCCGCCACCGGGGCCGGAGTGTTGAGCGTGGTGTAAGGCTTAATGCCGGTGAGGAGTCCGCTGACGATGATGTAGAGGATGGTGCAGATGATCAGCGAGCCGAGGATGCCGAAGGGCAGATCCTTCTGCGGGTTGCGGGATTCCTGGGCGGCGGTGGAGACCGCGTCGAAGCCGATATAGGCGAAGAAGACGACACTGGCGCCGCGCATGATGCCGGACCAGCCGAACTCGCCGAAGTGGCCCCGGTTTTTGGGAATGAACGGGTGCCAGTTGGTCATCATCAGGTGCCAGTGGCCGAAGGCGAAGCTGGCCGCAAGTCCGATGAAGATGAGCACCACGGAGACCTTGATCATGACGGCGGCGCTGTTGAAATTGGCGGACTCGCGGACTCCGACCACAAGGATGGTGGTGACCACGATGATGGCGCAGAGAGCGAAAATATCGACGCGGGCCGCGAAGGGATGGCCGAAGAGATTGAGCGCGATCGACGGGGTGGGGTTGAAAGGCATTTTCACCCCGAAGAAGCCGAAGAGGCTGCTGACGTAGCCGCTCCATCCGACGGCGACCGTCGCCGCGCCAAAGGCGTATTCGAGACAGAGGGCCCAGCCGATAATCCACGCGACGAGCTCGCCCAGCGTGGTGTAGCCGTAGGTATACGCGCTGCCGGAGATGGGAATCATGGCGGCGAATTCGGCATAGCAGAGGCCGGCGAAGACGCAGCCCAGGCCCGCGATGACGAAGGAGATGACGATGGCGGGACCGGCGAACTGCGCGGCCGCGGTGCCGGTCAGGACGAAAATGCCCGCGCCGATGATGGCGCCGATGCCGAGGGTCACGAGGTTGATGGGCCCGAGCGAGCGCTTGAGAGTGTGCTCGCCCTCCTCGCTGGCTTCCTGCTGAATCACGGAAAGGGATTTGACGGCGAAAAGCTTAGCCATTCTCG
>DAHVZZ010000578.1:0-2481 GCA_027323785.1 Acidobacterium sp.
GGAATTCGATGCGGGCGATGGCTCCGGAGCGGTGGGAGCGGATTTTTGCGTGCCATCTGGGGATCGATCCGAAGAATTTTCCGGAGCCGGTGCGGGAGAATTTTCCGGAGCCGGTGCGGGAGAGCGCCAGGGAGGGTGAACCGCTGCATGTGGTGTGCGTGGGGCGGCTGATCCGCGACAAGGGGCAGCGGGTTTTGCTGGAGGCGCTGCGGCTGCTGAAGGAGCGCGGAGTGCGGCTGCGGCTGACGCTGGTGGGAACCGGGGTGGACGCGGCGGCGCTGGAGGCGATGGCGAGGCGATACGAGCTGCCGGTGACGTTTGCGGGAGCGCAGTCGCATCCGGCGACGCTGGAGCTGCTGCGGACGGCGGACATATTTGCGCTGCCGAGTTTTGCGGAGGGGATTCCGGTGGCGTTGATGGAGGCGATGGCTGAAGGATTGCCGTCGATTTCGACGACGGCGTGCGGGATTCCGGAGCTGATTCGATCGGGGGAGGACGGGATGCTGGTGCGGCCGGGCGACGCGGAGGGGCTGGCGGAGGCGCTGGGCGCGCTGGCTGCCGATGCGGAGCTTCGCCGGGAGCTGGGCGCGGCGGGGCGGCGGCGGGTTCTGGAGGAGTTCAACCTGGACATCAATTTGCCGCGGCTGGCGGAGATTCTGGACCGGGCGCTGCGGAGGGAGGCGGCGCTGTGACGGAGGCCCGGAGGACGTCGCCGCTGGCGGCCGCAGTGGTGATCGTCTCGTTCAACACCTGCGCGATGCTGCACGACTGCCTGCAGTCGGTGTACGAGGAGATTGGGCAGATGGCGGGGGCGGCGGTCGAGGTGCATGTGGTGGACAACGCCTCGCAGGACGGGTCGCCGGAGATGGTGGAGCGGGAATTTCCGGCGGTGCGGCTGACGCGGAGCGCGGTGAATCTGGGATTTGGAGCGGCGAACAATGTGGCGCTGCGGACGATTCTGGAGGAGGGCCGGGCGCGGTACGCGATCCTGCTGAATTCGGACGCGTTTCCGCAGGCGGGGGCGTTTTTTCTGGCGCTGCGGCTGATGGATGCAGCTCCGGGGGTGGGCTGCGGCGGAGCGAGGCTGACGTATCCGGACGGGCGGGACCAGCCGTCGGCGCGGCGCTTCCACTCGCTGGTGGACGATGCGCTGGTGGCGACAGGGCTGGCGGGGACGTTTCCGAAGTCGCGGTTTTTCGGGCGGGCGCAGCGGACGTGGGCCGATCCGGCGGATGCGGCGGAGACGGACTGGGTGCCGGGAGCGTTCATGATTCTGCGGCCGCAGGCGCTGCGGGAGGTGGGCCTGTTCGACGAGCGATTCTTCCTCTATTACGAGGAAGTGGATCTGTGCCGGCGGCTGCGGGCCGGCGGGTGGAAGGTGTGGTACTGGCCGGAGATTGCGGTGACACATGTCTGCGGCGAGTCGGCGCGGACGGTGCGGGAACTGGAGTACGCCTCACGCGAGGCGCAGGTGGTGCAGTGGCGGATGCGGAGCACGCTGCTCTACTACCGGAAGCACCATGGAGCGCAGGCGGCGATGGCCATGCTGATGGAGCAGATTCACAACATGGCGATCCGGCTGCGGAACGCCAAGAGCAGCTTGCCGGAGCGGCGGGCGCGGGCGGCGCAATTTGCGACGATGACAGCGCTGATGCGGGATGCGTGGCGGGAGACGCAGGGCGGCCGAGTGTCGCCTCCGAGGCCGTGGTAGTGGGTGCCCCCTGGGGTGTTTTTCTGGGTTGCATATGATTCTGCTGGGGTTAGCGGTGTGTTTACTGGGTAGTCAATGGGGAATGGGATGCGGGTCGCTTCGCTGCGCTCAGCCGACGAGTTCACCACAGAGGACACGGAGGACCTTTTCACCACAGAGGACACAGAGAATTGAAGGGTGGACGGTGGCTGGGGCGGCTTTTCGTCCCTGGGAATAGCGGGGGTTTGCTCTCGATGCGGGAGGAGCGGACGCTTCGCGTTTTCCCGCCTCCCAACTGCCGGGAGACGGGGCAGCCGGATTGGTGGCTCAGATTTGGATTGGTTTGAGGGGTTGGGAAAGGCGGATGCTTCGCATTGTCCCGCCTCCCAACTGCCGGGAGACGGGGCAGCCGGAGTGGTGGCGGTTTCGGCGGTGGCCTGAAGGTCGACGGTTCCGGGTTGCTGCTGGTCGGACTGTGTGCGGCTGTTCTGCTCTTCGACTTCTCGCTGCTTCTTTTGCTCGCCGAGGTTGTGGATGCGGGCTTCGTAGCGGTCGCAGAAGTGGTTGGGGTCCTCTTTGATCTCGTCTTCGGTGAGCCAGCCGGAGGCGGGGAAGTCGGCGGCGCAGGTGGGTTTGGGCTTGCCGAGGCGCTCGCACTCCTTTTCATAACGGTATTTGGACATGGACCACTGGGGCTCGAAGGTTCCGGTGGGGCCTTTGTACTTTTCGCGGGGGCCGACGGGGATGCCTTCGGCGTCGCAGTCCATTTCCACGATGGGCTCCTCGGGGGG
>DAHVZZ010000594.1:0-4668 GCA_027323785.1 Acidobacterium sp.
AGCGCGACCGCTTCGTCAGCGGCGCTCTCGAGCGCGAATTCCCGAAGGACACCATCGTCCAGATATTCGATCTCATGGAGCAGTTCGCCGGCTACGGCTTCAACAAGTCGCACTCCGCCGCCTACGCGCTCCTCGCCTATCACACCGCCTACCTCAAAACCCACTACCCGGTGGAGTTCATGTCCGCGCTCCTCACCTCCGAAATCTCCAAGCCGGAAAACGTCGTCAAGTACATCAAGGAATGCCGCGAAATGGAGATCGCCGTCGAGCCGCCCGACGTCCAGCTCAGCGACGCCGACTTCACCCCGCACGGCGATGCCATCCGCTTCGGCCTCACCGCCATCAAAAACGTCGGCCGCAACGCCATCGACTCCATCCTCGCCGCCCGCGCCGAGCTCGAATCGGAAGGGAAGAAGTTCAGCGGCTTCCACGAATTCTGCGAGAAAATCGACCTCCGCCTGCTCAACAAGCGCGTCCTCGAATCCCTCATCAAAGCCGGCGCGCTCGACTCCTTCGGCCGCCGCGCCCAGCTCCTCGCCGCCATCGACAAAACCATGGAGCGCGCCCAGAAAGCCCAGCGCGACCACGCCGCCGGCCAGACCGGCCTCTTCGGCATCTTCGACTCTGGCCCCGAACCGGCCCACGGCGACGACCTGCCCAACGTCCCCGACCTCGACGAAAGCCAGCGCCTGCAGATGGAAAAGGAAGTCCTCGGCTTCTTCGTCTCCGGCCACCCGCTCGATAAGTACGCGGAAAAGTTACGAAATCTGCCCAGCGTCCTCGACGTCGCCACCGCGCTTGAAACCAAACCCGCCCCCTCCACCGGACGCCGCGGCCAGTCTCCCGAAAACGACATCTCCGTCGCCGGCGTCATCGTCGGCCTCAAAGTCGCCAAATCCAAACGCTCCGGCGACCTCTACGCCCAGGCCGCTCTCGAAGACGCCAGCGGCAAAATCGACCTCATCTGTTTCCCCCGCGACTACGAGCGCCTCTCCGAATCGCTCCGCATCGAAGTGCCGGTGCTCGTGCGCGGCCAGCTCCGTGCGGAAGAGGACGCCGCGCCCAAGCTCTCCGTCTCCTCCATCCAGGCTCTCGAAGACGTCAAAGTCAGGCTCCCCACCAACGTCCGCATCCGCATTCCCCTCGACCGCGTCAGCGAAACCACCCTCCAGCAGCTGCACGAGCTGGTCGTCGCCGCTCCCGGCCCCGCCCGCCTCATGCTCAACGTCGAGCAGCGCGGCGAATACTGTGTCATCATGGAGCCGGAAGGCTTTGCCGTAACCGCCGACCGCGCCTTCATCGAGAAAACGGAAACCCTCCTCGGCCGCGGTATGGTGCAGGCGCTCGACTAGCTTCAGCAGCCCCCGCACCCTCCCGGTACAATGCGGGGGAGCCTTATGACCGAGACCCTCGATACCGCGGTGCATGCGCCGCACCGCCGCTGGCGCATCGCCGTCCTTCTCGGCATCGGCGTCCTCATCAACTTCTTCGACCGCGTCAACGTCTCCGTCGCCTTCGACGCGCTCCACTCTGCCTGGGGCATCACCACCGTCACCTTCGGTTTCCTGGCCACAGCCTACAGCTGGACCTATGCGGTGCTGCAGGTTCCCGTCGGGGTCATGCTCGACCGCTGGGGCGTGCGCCGCGTCGGTCGCATATCCACGCTCATCTGGAGCATGGCCTCCTTTGCCTCCGGCCTCGCCACCGGCGTCTGGAGCTTCTTCGCAGCACGCCTCCTGCTCGGCGTCGGCGAAGCACCCACCTTCCCCTCCAACTCCAAGGCCATCGGCTACTGGTTCCCCGAAAACGAGCGCAGCTTCTCCACCTCCATCAACGATTCCGCCGCCAAGCTCGCCTCCGCCATCGGCGTCCCCATCCTCGGCATCTTCGTCGTCTCCCTCGGCTGGCGCTGGAGCTTCATCTTCACCGGCTTCGTCAGCTTCCTCTATTTCCTGCTCTTCTGGCGCGTCTACCGCAACCCCAGCGAAGACCCAAAGCTCAGCCCCGCCGAGCGCCGTCTCATGGCCGAGGGCCACGCCCAGCCCGAATCCGCCTCCGGCAGGCACGCCCATGGCGCGCCCCTGCTCTATTTGCTGCGCCAGCCTCAGGTCCTCGGCGCTACCATCGGCTTCGCTGCTTACAACTACGTCTTCTATCTCGTGCTCTTCTGGCTGCCCACCTACCTCACCATGAAGATGCACATCGACCTCAAGGAATCCGCCCTTTACACCAGCATCCCGTGGCTGGTGGCCACGGTTACAGATCTGCTGATCGGCGGTCTCCTTGTGGATTTCCTCGTCCGCCGCGTCCGCCGTCCCTGGCTCGTGCGCCAGGCAGTCCTCGTCGGAGGCCTCGCCTTCGGCATGGGCATCTACGGAGCGGCCTTCGCCCACACCCCCTGGCAGGCCGTCGCATGGATCAGCATCTGCCTCGGCGGCCTCGGAGCCATGGCGCCCGTCGGCTGGTCCGTCCCCTCCCTCATCGCCTGCCGCGAAAGCGTCGGCCGCATCGGCGGCATCATGAACTTCGTCACCCAGGTGGCCGCAATCCTCGCCCCCACCATCACCGGCTTCTTCGCCAAAGGCAACGACTTCGGCGGAGCCTTCATCCTCGCCGCCGTCGTCCTCGCCATCGGCATTGCCGGATACGCCCTGCTCCTCGGCCGCCTCAAAGTCATCCCCGAACCGCTTTGATCTGCCGGAACTCGTCGTTCCGCCTCCGCCGCCCGGCGGTATCCTGATCCCAGCTGAGGTGGTCATCATGCGCCTCTTTGTGGCAATCGCGCTCAACGGCGAGGCCCCCGAACTTCTGGGCCGCGTCAAAGAGCGCTTCGCCCGCGACAGCGGCAACCTCCGCTGGATGCCCCCCGATACCTGGCACGTCACCCTCCAGTTCCTCGGCGAAACCGGCCCCGATCAGGCCGCCTGCGTCTCCGCCCGCCTCGCCCAAATCCGCGCCCACCCCGTGCCCATCGCCATCGGCAACCCAGGCTTCTTCGAGCGCGCCGGAGTCTTCCATGCCGAGGTCGCGCTCTCTCCCGAACTGTTCGCGCTCCAGCAACAGGTCATCGCTGCCACCCGCCCCTGCGGATTCATCCCCGAGCAGCGCCCCTACCAGCCCCACATCACCCTGGCGCGCGCCCGAGGCAAATCCGGCCGCACCGCCCTCGCTCCCCTGCGGGCAGCGGTTACGCGAGCTCGCTTTCACCTGGCCGTAAAATGCACCGCCACTGAATTCCGCCTCTACGAATCCTTCCCTGGCCCTGCCGGATCGCGCTACGAGGTGCGCGCGCAATTCCCGCTCCCGGCCGCCTGACCCTCAGCCGAAAGGAGGTTCCTATGTTCTTTCAGGATCGTCGCGATGCCGGCCGCGCCCTCGCCCGCGCCCTCCGCGAACTATCCGGTCTGGACGACGCCATCGTCCTCGCCCTGCCCCGCGGCGGTGTTCCCGTAGCCTTTGAGGTCGCCCGCGCCCTCCGCCTGCCCCTCGACGTCTTCGTCGTCCGCAAACTCGGCGTCCCCGGCGAAGAAGAGCTGGCCATGGGCGCGCTCGCCAGCGGAGGCGTCGTCGTCCTCAACCACGACGTCGTGCAAACCCTCCACATCCGCCAGTCCGCCATCGACGCCGTCATCGCCCGCGAGCAGCTTGAAATCGAGCGCCGAGAAGCCCTCTACCGCGCCGGCCGCCCACCGCTTTCGCTCCAGGGCCGCACCGTCATTCTCGTCGACGACGGCCTCGCCACCGGCTCCACCATGAAGGCCGCCGTCCGCGCCCTCCGTCCCGTCGCGGATCGCCTCATTGTCTCCATCCCGGTCGCCGCCGCCTTTACCTGCGCCGAACTCCGCACCGAGGTGGACGACCTCGTCTGTCTCCACACGCCCGGACACTTCTTCGCCGTCGGCCAGTTCTATCGCCACTTCGATCAGACCACCGACGACGAGGTCCGTACTCTCCTGGCCGAGGCTCAGCAGCCCGGAGACAGCCCCCAGGCCGCCTGATCCCGGCCGAATCTCCATCGCTGCTAAAATCAGGGCTGGACGTCTGCGCCACGGTGGGGCGGTTAGCTCAGCTGGTTAGAGCGCCTGCCTTACAAGCAGGAAGTCGGGGGTTCGAGTCCCTCACTGCCCACCATTCAAATCAACAGCTTAGTTGATTCTCCCCTCCCCGGAGGGGTGCGACTGCGGGGGATTTTGCGGGTACCCCCCAGCAATTTCCGTTTTTGCGGCGGAACTGATGGACTCGACTGCGCTGCGTAGCTCTTCAATTCCGAAGTGACCATACCGCGCGGCCATCTTCGCCATTGTGCTTGAGGACCACCCTACGATCTTCGCAATCATGGGTATGGGAACACGGGCCGAAATCATGCGGCTGACAGCCGTATGTCTGCAATCGTGAAATCTCACGCCGGACAATCCGCGCGGCAGTTCCGGCGTCTCGAATTGGCAGGCTTCGCAGACGTACCCAGCCGCATTTTTCTCCGCGTCCACCAGAGTCCCTTCCTTGCAGTTGGGGCAGTGGCGCTGCGTGCGTTTCTTTGCACTCTCCCAGGCTGATTGAATCGTACCGATGGGTTTTGCCGGGTCGAATCCGTACCGCTGGACCTTTCCGCCGAAGGTTCCTTTGCTCCCATGCAGGCCGTACAACTCGGAAGGGAAGACGTAATGCGAA
>DAHVZZ010000596.1:0-3150 GCA_027323785.1 Acidobacterium sp.
CGGCGAAGATGCCGCCGGTGTGGAACCAGCGGGCTCCGTTGGCGGGGCCGAAGATGGTGTCCCAGTCGTAGTCACCGGGGCGGAGCTGGGAGACGGCGGTGTGGCCGCGGTCGGAGCAGCCGGCGGCGGCGCGGACACCGAATCCGCGCTCGGTGAAGTTGAGGCCGTTGCGGAGCTGGCGGCCAACGCCATCGTAGGGCATCCAGCGGACGAGCGAGGTGTTGACGCCGCCCTGGAGCATGAGGTCCTCAATGAGGCGGCCGACGGGGTTGTCGGCGATGGCGGTGGCAATGGCGGTGCGGAGGCCGAAGCAGCGGCGGAGTCCGCGGGCGACGTTGTACTCGCCGCCGCCCTCCCAGGCGGTGAAGTGGCGGGTGGTGTGGAGGCGGCCTTCGCCGGGATCGAGGCGGAGCATGACTTCGCCGAGGGAGAGCTCGTCCCAGCGGGCGGGAGCCTGCCGGAGGGTGATGGGTTCCATGGAGACTATTTTCGGGTCTGAGAGCGGGAAAGCGTACCGGCTTGTGGGACGAGGCGTGGAGGCGGTCTCAGGCGAGCTGCAGCTCAAGATGGTGGACGCCGGGCTGGCTGGCGTTCAGAACGGCGTAGGTGGACTGGCCGACGGTTCGGGTGGCGGCGGGAAGGGGTTTTCCGTTCATGCTCGCCGAGCGGAGCTGGCGGCCCGCGGGCAGCAGCAGCGCCAGTTCGAATTCATTGCCGCTTCCGGTGAAGTCGAGGGAGAGCTTGTCCGGTTGAGCCTGCGCGGTGTAGCGATACCGGCAGTAGCCGGCGGAGGCGGGATAACGGATGGTCACATCGGCGGTGTGGACGCCGGCCGCGGACCAGCGCGGTGCGATTCGGGTATGGCTGAAGGCGACGCCTTTGTCCACAACACCGGCGAGGCCTTCGACCAGAGCGGCAATGAGGGCGGCGCTCCAGCCGTCCGGGATGCCGGTGGAGAGATCGTCGAAGGGAGCGAAGACGACGGGAGCATCGCTGAGGGTCGCGGCGAGGACCATCCAGGTGCTGTTGCCGACGC
Source organism: Acidobacterium sp. (assembly GCA_027323785.1). GTDB lineage: Bacteria > Acidobacteriota > Terriglobia > Terriglobales > Acidobacteriaceae > Palsa-343. The sequence continues at coordinate 1,037 of DAHVZZ010000596.1, forward strand.
CGGCTTCAAATTCGAGCGAGGCCACGGTGCGATCCGGATGAGGATTATTGAAACCTGCCGCATAGACGCCGAAGCTGGGGAAGCCCTGGGGCGCGTGCTGCCAGGCGACACGGAGGCGGTCACTGATACGAGGACCCTGGCGGGCGTAGCGGGTGTCCTGCGGCTCCCACCAAGAGCCGACATTCTTTCCGATCTCGACGTACTCGGAGTGAGCGGCGCCCTGGGTGTAGTGGATGGTCAGTTTGCCGACGGTGTTCTCAGGGCCGGCGGCGGCGTGCAGAAGATAGATGCTGGCTGCCTGTGCGTGAACGGGCAGCGTGGCGCTTTGCCGGGAGCCGGACTGGCCGGTGAGGACCAGGCAGGCGCGATGACTGTTGGACGCCGGATCGATGACGGCGAAGGAAATGCCCTGGAATTCCTGACGGCCTTTGGGGATGGCGCTGACATTCTGCCCCGGCTGGCCGGGCCATCCGGGCAGCCCGGGCGCGCCGTCGCCGAGCGAGCCGTTGACGATGGCGCTCATGTCGAGGGTCTGGAAGGTGCGGGGCGGGATGACGAAGGCTTTACCGCGCAGGGTGACGGGGAGATAGCCGCGGAAGCGCTCGGCGACGGCTTTTTCGCGGCGGAGGATGTCTGTGGCGTATTCCTCGAAGCCGTTCTCAAAGGCGCCGCGGGCCAGTTCCCCGGCGACGACGGAAAGGACGCCGCCGTTGACGTACTCCCAGACCTCTCCGGGATCGTTTTGGGTGAAGTCCTTCTGAAAGGGAGGATAGATGCCATAGAACTCGCCGGGCGAGGAGGATGGCATTTCGCGGCGGATGCGCTGATAGGTGCGGATGATGGCGGCGCACTTCTCCGGAGGGATGCCGCGGTTGAGCGCCCAGGCGTTGGAGAGCGAGACCTGGGTGGACATATCGACGCCGACATCGGGACGATAGTCGGGGTTTTCGGCGATCCAGTGGGTGTAGAAATGGCCGTTCCAGGAGAGGCGGTCGAGGCGGGTTTGCAATGTATCCGCCAGAGTGGCGTATTCCCGGGCCTCAGCGGTGCGGGCGGCGTGGGTGAGCATCTCGGCGAGGCGGCGGCATGCGGCGATGAGGTTGGTGTTGTCGCCGTGGAAGACGCCGAATTCGCTTTCGCCGGGATAGACAACGAAGACTGAGCCGCCGATTTTCTGCTGGTCGTCGGAGACGTAGTCCCAGGTGTCGATGGTGAAGCCGCGGTGCATGAGCTGGTACTTCTGCGACCAGCGGTAAGGGTCGCTGGTGGCGTAGCGGAGGGCGCGGATGGCGCAGTCGAGCTTTGCGTGCATCCACTCGCTGTCGCCGGTAGCCTTCCAGGTGTCGTAGAGGGCTTCCACGAAGTACTGCTCCACGTGGCTTTCGACGGGGGCGCGGCGGAGCTGGCGGAATCCGTTGTCGAAGCGGCGGACGAAGCCGCCGCGGGCAAACTTCCAGTCGAAGTAGTTGGCCTGAGGCGTGGAGGGGAAGCAGCTTTCCCAGATCATGCCGTCTTCGCGCTGGGTTTCGGCGAAGAAATCGACGGCATCCTTCAGGTCGGGCCAGTAGTACTTCATGCCTTTCATGGTGAGGGTGTGGTCGAAGAGCCAGTTGACGAAGAGCTGATAGACGCGGTCCTGGCGGCGGATGACATTGACGGGCGCGCCCTGGTTCCAGTCCATGATGGTCCAGCGCACCTGGTCGAGGAGGTCCTGGAATTCGCCACTGGATTCGGTGATTTGGGTGGAGCAGTCGACGCGGAAGGCGATGGCGGCAGCGGTGGTTCCATCGGCTGCGAGGAGGCGGGCGTGATGGGTGCCGAGCGCTCCGCCAATGGTGAAGGTGAAGGGATCGCGGGCCTGGGTGCGGAGGTAGGGATGGCCGGCGCCGTCGATGACCTCGACCGTGCCGGTGAGTGCGCCGCGAAGGATGAGCTGCTGGAGCGGCTGGTACGAGTCGTGACCGGAAGGCTCGATGCGGAGGGAGACGTGGGCGGCGGTGGCGGCGAGCGCGGGAAGAGGGCTGGAGGCGAGCGCTCCGCCGGCCATGACGGGAAGGGCTTTGAGGATGTCACGGCGATCGATCTTCAAGGGTTGAGTTCCTCCGTTGCGGACA
>DAHVZZ010000600.1:0-3400 GCA_027323785.1 Acidobacterium sp.
GTGACGATCACGGATCAGGCTTCGACTTTTACCGCGACGACCTATTTCGATGTGAACGTGCAGGAGAGCGGACTGACCACGCCGAGTAATGGCTATACGCTTTCCGCGGATCTCACCAGCCTGATTCCTGGGGTGACTCTGGAGATCGACAGCACGTCGCTGACGACGACGCCACAGAATCTGGCCGGGACGGGCGTTTACGCGACCAACGTTCAGCACTCAATCAGCGCTGTAGTATCCACGGCTTCCGGCTCATCAGGGCCGACGACCGGAAGTGCGTTATCCGCAACCATCAACCTGGTGGCTACGTCGAACTAGCCCCGTAACGAAAGGAAACCACGATGAAATTGCCCTTCGAGAAGACGACGCAGCGATTGCTGGCGGTCATCGCTTTGCTGCTGCCGCTGGCGGCGACTCCGGCATTCGCAACAGGTCCGACCTGCTCGGGAACGTGCCCGGCAGCAGCCACCGGTAATCTCACGGTGACGGCGACGGTGGCGAGCGCGATTCAGTTCGAGTTCAAGTCGGATGGGAGCGGTTTGTCGCTCGCAAGTGGGAACAACACCAACGCGGCCACGCTCGGGTTTGGCAGCATCACCGAATACGGCAGCGCTCCGACGGGCACGACGATTTCGACTTCGCCGACCTTCTGCACCAACTGCTGGTCGGTCAGCACTCCAGTGGATTTCGACGTGAATGTCTCCAATATGACGAGCAGCAATTACACGCTGGCCGGGTACCTGTCGGCTGCGCCTGTGACCGGTGCGAGTTTGTCGGTCAACAACTCCGCGGCATTGACGACGTCTGCAACGACTCCAACCACAATCGACAACGCGGCTACTTACGGAACTGCGACCTACGACGTTTCCCTGGGTCTTGCCAACACGGGGGTCTTCACCTCAACGATCAACGACACGATTGACTTTGTGGCCACCCCCAATTAGGCAGAGGCATGCACCCGATGGCTTCCTTTCGGCCCGTGTTCGTTTTCGGTTTGGCCCTGGCGGCATGTATTCCGGCCTGGTGCGCTGCTTCGCGCGTGCGCCTGGGCCGGGTGCCGGTCCGGAGGCTGCCGACGATGCGGGTCCGGATTGCGGGAGCGATGTCCGTCAATTTTCTGTCGGCGGCGGACACCGCGAGCATCCAGGGAGCGCAGGGATTTGGAGTGCTGAACCTGGGGACGGTGTCGTATGCGGGGCCGGTGGCGACGCGGGGCGTTCATATCCAGCACCAGCCATCCGGTTTCGACGTGGAGACATCGCTGGTGCTGCGGATCGGAAGCCAAGCCCCGGCTGGGGGCACGGCCATGGTGCGCGCCTGGCTGCAAAATCTGGTGAACCCGTACAGAATTTTTCTGGACGGGGTGCCTTTGAGCCAACATCCGGTATGTGTCGATGCGCACGTGCCGGTTGGAGTGGATACGCGGCATCAGCTCAAAATCCTGGTGCCATTCGACACTTCGGAAAGCGAATCGAAACTGCAGACGGAAATCTCTCTCCAGGTTGTGAGCAACTGAGGCTGCCCGGCGCGGCGGCACAACCGGAACGGTATACGATATGAACCATTCATTCCCCCGGAGTGGTTTTGGGAAATTGAAATACGCCCTGCTCGGGCTGGTGGCAGCGATGACGGCCGCGGGCGCGGCCACTCCTGTCGTGCTTGCTCAGGGAGGGGCGCTTTCGCTGTCGCCGGCGGTGATTATGGCCAGCGGCACCTTTGGCCAGAGCCTGACGCAGCGGCTCACGATCAACAACAGCACTCCGGATGTTTTCACCTTTCACATGGTGGCGGAAGACGTGGTGGTGCGGAACGGGAAGCGGGTTTTCATGCCCGCCGGAGAACTTCCGGGCAGCATCGCCGCGACCGCGGTGTTCTCGCCGGAGGAGATTGTCGCTCCGCCGAAGAGCAGCGAGTCGGTCACTGTGACGATTACACTTCCGCCAAAGACCGATATTCGGGCGATGGTCGCCATTTTCCATGCCACGAACGCGATTCGGCCGAACAAGGGAAGCGTGGGACTGGTTGCTTCCATCGGGACGCTGATTACGTTCAACCTGACGAGCGACGTGAAGATTGCGCCGGATCCGCTGCGGATAACACCGGCGTCGGCGACGACGAATCTGACCTTCAGCCAGTATCTGACCAACACGGGCACCGAACCGGCCCTGCCGAAGGGTGTGGCTGCCATTCTGAACGAGAAGGGAAAGCTGGTGGGGAAGGCGGTTTTCCCCGAGCAGCGACTGCTGCCGGGCGAGCGTCTGCTGTTCCGCGCCGAATACCCTGGCTCTCTTCAAGCCGGCACCTATCGAGTTTTGTGCACGTACAGCTATGCCGGTCACATTCTGACAGGGCAGGCGGATTTCACGGTGCAATGAAGAGCGCATGGCTGCCGCTGCTGATCGCAGCCATGTTGCCGTGTTTGGCGGCGGCGCAGGTGCAGGACCCGGCGCCGCTGCTGGTTGCGTCCGGGCACTCCAACGTGATCGCGCGGCCGGGTGTGACGGCGGCGTATTCGCTCGATCCGGATATCGTGGTGGCGGAGGCGGTACCGGGAGGCTTCCGCATTGCGGGGAAGGCGCCGGGGCAGACGACGGTCATTCTGGTTACGATTACCGGAGCGCGCGCCGTTGCTGTCACCGTACCTGTTCCTTTTCAAGCGCGAAGATTCGGGGCCGGCGGGAACAGCGGCGGCGAAAATCAGACGGTCGAATTCGGGAACTATCAGGTTCGCTACAACAACGACCCGAACGAGATCTCGAATGTGGAGGACGCGACGCAGATTGAGGGCGAACGGCGGATCCACGTGGAGATCATGAACACCAACATCTTCCCCGCCGGCGGTCAGTCTCCGGTGGGGTTCCCGATGCTGTCGTACTCGATCGCGAAGCCGGGTCACGAACTGACGCTGATGGATCAGATGGTGAACAATACTTCGCTGACGGTGAACAACGTGTTTGTGCGGGGTGTTCATCTGCGCGACGGCCCATGGGATTTCCAGGCGGGCATCACTTCGGTGACCGAGTTTCAGGATTTTCTGCTGCCGGCGAACCGGTGGGAGCTGGCCGGAGTGTCGCGGAGTTTTCGGCTGAACAGCTATTCGCATCTGGAGGGCAATTTCTACTATCTTTCGACCGATACCAGCGTGAACGCGGGAGCGACACCGGGAGCGATCGGCACGCTGTATTACCAGTACGCGCGGCCGCATGGCATCAAGGCTTCCGCCGAGGTTGGAGTGGGCGATGGCTTCGCTCTGGCGGGAACCTTCGACCGGGATACGAAAAAGCAGCAGCTGGACGCGGATTTTCACTATCAGTCTCCGAACATTGCGGCCCTCGCTATTTCGGAGCTTCATGGGCGCACGGGCGATTTCAACTGGGCGCGACAGTTCAGCCGGCGGTGG
>DAHVZZ010000601.1:0-2432 GCA_027323785.1 Acidobacterium sp.
TCGACGGTCAGCAGGGCGAGCGCATCCTGTTTCATAATCCGCGGTTGCAGTTGATGGCCGGCGCCGCGGAGGATTCCAGCAAGCTCGGCGGACCGCAGACGGCAAAGCAGCCGCGCGCCTCCGGGTCCACGCCATCTCCGCATTCGGCGGCGGAGAAGGACACTTCGTCGCTGGCCGCGCCACTGGAAAGAATCGCGCTGAGCGCCGCGTTTCGCGCTCTGCCGGTGACCGATGCGAACGATAGCGCTCAGGTGGTTTGCTTCCGCAGCTTCCTGCCCAGCGCTGCAGTGCTGGTGTAGAGGAAGCCAACCGAGGGAGGAACGGGTTGAAACTCATCATCGACAATTACGACGGTAAAGGGCCGGTCGACTACAGCAGCGCTGTGGTGGCTGGTCATCCGTTCCGCATCGTTCGCCAGCTGAACGAGCCGGTGACATGCGCGGCGACGCTTTACCCCGGCCCCGGGCGAGCTGTTCCGGCGCGCAATGGACGCGTGCTGGTGGAGGACGACGCCGGAAATCTACTCTTCACCGGATATGTGGCGACAGAGCCGGCGCTGGAGCTGGCGGGCCAGGGGACGGCAGGCGCGGTGTACCAGGTTCAGCTCTCTGCGATCAGCGACGATATTCTGCTCAGCCGACAGAGTGTTTCGCAGGCGAGCATCAGCCGCGGCATCACGGCTGCGCAGGCTGTGCAGGCGCTGCTGGCTGGATCGCCGGTACCCGGCATTCAGCAGTCGCTCAACCAGGCCGTGCAGAACGTGGCGTTCTACGAAGCGGAGAGCGGGAGAAGCTGGGCGCAGAATACCGGCTCGCTGGCCAATGCCACGCGCAATGCCTGGCGACTGATGAATGGCACGCTCACGATGCTTCCGGTGGGCAGCGTGACGCACTCATTGAACGAGGCGCAGGGCACGCTTTCGCCTGCCGCTCTCAGCCTGGCGATGGCGCGGGGAGTCGCCAACGATGTGACAGTCTGCGGAGTGGCGGAGCCGGATGCCTATGTTACGGAATTCTTCCAGGGGGATGGAACCACGGTAGTCTTTAACCTCACACGGAAGCCTTACCTGCCGGCGGCAAAGTATCGACGTCCGCTCACGGACCTGTTTGAAGGGCCGGCGATCGATCCCCAGCTGTGGAACTGCAACGACCCGGGAGCCGCCGTCACGCTGGGTGCTTATGGACTGACCTGTGCGGGGGGCGCCGGTTACTACGGTTCGGTGACGCTTTCCGCGATTTCGAAGATCGAGCTGGGCGGATCGCTGGTGCTGGAAACCGGCGCTGTGCAATTCGGCCAGCAAACCGCCGGCATTCTGAACGGCCTGTACTCCTCGGAGCAGATGCTGGAGCAGGATTGCCTGGCGGGCTTTCTGATCACGCAGCCGAATGGAACGGTGACCATCTCTCCGCTCATCAACGGCGTGGTCTCGGGCAGCTCATTCACGCCGGTGACCGGGCATTTGTATACTTTGCGGTTACGATTCTATTCGAACGAGATGCAGCGGATCCTGCAGGCCTACTATGCCGTGGGAACCGATGGCGGCATGGCGCTCTTCGGCTCGGATTATCTGAACGCCACCGCCTGCGCGGTACTGGAGGTGCAGGACGTCACCAACGGAATCGCCGGAGCGCCGGTCGCGCTGTACTCGGGCAGTATTGCGGGCCCGGCATCCATCTGCACCTACGCGCCGCTGAACTCGTCGTACCTGCAGTGCAGCATTGGCAACGTCAGCGTGGAGCAGATGGGGCCGCTGTGGGTTACCGGCACTCCTGTGGGTGGCAGCGCGGTGGTGAGCCGGTTGGGAACCGCCGCCCAGGGCGCGGACTGCACCCTGAGCCAGCAGAAGCTCCAGTTCTATCCGCTCAGCACTCCGAAGGCCGGCGAAATCATCGCCGTCTCCTACCGCACCAGCCGCCGCTCCGTCGCGCGCATGGCCAATGCCGCCAGCATCGCCAGCGAGAGCAACGGCGGCAAGCTTCCGGGAACCTCGTGCTGGGTGGGCACGGTCAGCAGCCCCGTGCCGCGCAGCTCGGCAGACTGCGAGAATGCCGCCAGCGCGATCCTGGCCCTGGCTACCGACCGCGCTGCCGCGTGGAGCGGCAAATACACGGCGTGGAATGCCGAGTTGCAGGGTGACATCTGGCCAGGCGACGTGCTCGCGGTCACCATGGAATCGGCCAGCCTCACGGCGAATCTGGTCGTGCGCACTGTGCAGATTGACCTGAGCTCCACTTCGCCCGGACTGGCGAAGTACGAGATCGCCTTCGCCAACGACTGGGCCGAGCAGCTTGCCATCAAAAGCTCTCCTGGCGTTCCGGATGGTGTGTGGCTCCCCGATGCGCCGCAGAGCACGCCGCCGCTGGCCAATCTGGACGCGCTCGCCATCACCTCGGTGACCGGCAGCGAGATTCAGATAGCGGCCGGCGTGACTC
>DAHVZZ010000603.1:0-1630 GCA_027323785.1 Acidobacterium sp.
ACACCGCCGCGTCGAAAACGTGCGCGCATTCATAGCCTTCGTCCCGATAGAGATCGATGGCCTGGCTGTTGGCTTCCGTCACAGTCAATGAAATCTCACCCGCGCCCTGACGCAGGAAACTCTGAGCAGACATGGCCAGCAACAGCCGCGCCAGGCCGCGCCGCCGGTACTGCGGGTGAACGCAGACCTGCGTTATGTGTCCGCACAGCGCGCTGACCCGCGAACCCAGAATCAAAGCCACCAGCTCATGGCTGGGCCGATGCACCACCACAAACGACGCCGGTTGCGAAAATGAACCGCATCCCGAGTAGCGAACGATGTTGTGCAGAAAGCGCTGCGAACCGTGTGCCGAGCAGTACTGGTCGTTGATCAGGCTGTCGGGATGGCCGCGGTAGGCTTCGGCGATGAGGTGCGCGGCGCCGTTCAGATCGTCGTCGCGCCAGACGCGCAGCTCCAGATCGCCTGTCAGCTTCCCCAGCGGCGCGCTCCCCATCTCCGTCAGTGACTTGACCATGAAGAGGCGCCGGAAGATGCGAAAGCCATTGGCCTGGAAGATGGCGGTGTGCGAGCCTGATGGGTGCAGCAGCAGTTGCGACTCCACGCGGTTCACCTGGGGCGAGTTGAGCAGCGTCTCAAACAGGTGCTTGAGCAGCGTCCTCTCGATCTCCGGGGCCGGGCATGGCGCATCGTGCGCCGCCGGAGAACGCACGTCGAGCGCAAACACATCCCCGACGATCGCCTTGCTCTCCTCGTAGACACAGAAGGCGTAGCCGACCACCCGGTCCCCCTCCAGAGCCACATACCCGGGCAGGGAGCCGTTGTCGAGATACTGCATCAGCAGCTTGGCGGAGGTGCGGTAATCCCAGTGCAGCCGCTGCCTCCACAGCTCGCCTTCCGCCTCGATGACAGGACGAAGCATCGGCGCCGCGAAGTGCCGGAGATCGAGAATCTCGATGGAAGTGGCAGATGCCACGCTCCTCCTCATGCTGCTGGCGAGCCATGCGGCCCGGTTCGGTCCGGGAATCACCCCGAACAGGGGCTAACACCCCTCCTGCCCACTTTGACACGAGATCGCGCCGCGCGCAATTTCAAACTACCGGCCCGGGGCGGTCTCGCGAGCCCCAACTAAATAGACGACCAATCCCTGTTCCGGCCAACTGAAAAGCTGCTCGTAGTGTCGGCCTGCCAGATACTCCTTCAGCGCGGACTGCGTGTGCAGATCCACTCCGCGGTGGCCCGTGACCCGCGCCACCAGCAGATGCTGCCCGGCGGGAACGCCGCTTTGCTCGTAGTTCACCACCTGGCGCTTGCGATAGAACGAAAGACCGTAGGCCGTTTCGCGCGTAACCCGAAAGACCGCTACTGTCTCATTCAGCGGGGCCTCCGTAGCCAGCTTCTCCGCCAGCGGGCGCGCCGAATAGGTGTCGTCGAGCAGATGAATCACATGCTTGGTGGCTGGAATGCCGGGAATGCCGAAAAACGGGCCGACTCCATACAGGAACAGCATGAGCACCACCAGCACGCAACTTGTCACCAGCCGCATCCGCGCCACGCCGAAGACGGTGGTTACGATCAGGATGAGCAGGGCGGCGCCGGTCGCTGCCACCCCTGCCGCAACCGCGGCGCGCGT
>DAHVZZ010000006.1:0-1686 GCA_027323785.1 Acidobacterium sp.
CCCCCCCGCTCTCGCCACCGGCCCCAACCGCGTCCGCGACAAGCGGGTCCGCATGGCCCTCGCCGACGACTACTTCCGCACCTTCCAGTACCAAAAGGCCACCGCCGAATACGCCGCCCTCCACCGCTGCTGCTCCGCCCAGCTCACCCCCGCCAACCGCATCGCCATCGAGATCCCCTCAAAGCTGCTGCCCGAACTCCAGTCCGCGCCCCCGCAAACTCTCAGTTTCACCGGCAATTTCACCATCCCCACCTATCGCGATCCCCTCGACCTCAACGAAGTCTCCGTTTGGGTTGACCGCCACGCCGCCAGTTGGCTCTTCGATCCGGCTGCCAGCTTCACCATGCTCACCCGTTCCCAGGCGAAGCTCATCGGCCTGCACCTGTCAGCCGCCACCATCATCGTCGACAGCATCACCGGATCGCCCATCCCGGTCCACGCCACCGTCATTCAGCGGCTCAAACTCGGCGACGCCGTATTCCAAAACGTCCCCGCTGTCGTCTGCAACGACTCCGACCTCTACGACCGCGCCCGCCAGTACCAGATCCAGGGCGTATTCGCTCTGCCGCTCATCGCTGCTCTCGGCAAGGTCACCATCACCGACAACCAGCGCCTCTACTTCTCCCAAAACAGGCCACTGCACGTCGGAGCCCCGTTCTTCTCCGACGGCCAGCGTCTCATCGTCGCCGAGGGCCCGGCAGGCGCCGATCGCCTCTACGCTGTCAATCCCGGAGTCGTCGGCTCCCTGCTCACCGTACACTATTACCGCAGCCACCTCGCCGACTTTCACGGCGAGCGCCGGGATCTCCTGCCCGTCCCCGGCCAGGAAAAACCCATCGCGGCCTACACCGCCGAAAATATCCACCTGAACTTCCGCGGATTCCCAATCACCCTGCACGAAATCGAAGCCTTCGCCCAGCCCACCGGGCTCGCCATCGATCGCTACTATGGCATCCTCGGCGAGGATTCTCTCGACCAGCTCAGGAGCTACACCTTCGATTTCCGCACCATGCGTTTTGTGCCGCTCATGCACCGCGGCCAATAGCCGCTACGCCTCGAAATCCACCTCGACCGGCTCGATCAGCGGCATCAGCCAGCTCAGTAGCCGTTGATGCGCCGGATGCCCCGCATACGCCTCCAGCGATTCGCGGTTCGCAAACTGCATCACGCCGCCCAGCTCATATCCCTGCGAACGCGGCGAAAAGTTCACGCCTACCCACGTCGCTTCCAGCCCTGGAATCTTGCCCTGTAGCTCGCGGATGGACGCAATCGCATTCTGCCGCTGGTCTTCCGTCACTCCCGGCTTCCAGCGAAAGGCAAATGTATGAAGGATCATGCGCCGATTGTAGCCTCAGCCGGCCGCACGTCGGCAAAGACAAATCCGTCCCGCTCCACCACCTCACCGCTCTCGATCGGAATCGCCTCCCGGAACATCGGCCCCGCATACACAAACGTGTGAAACTCGCCATTTTCGCCGCATGGATCCACCCCCTCCGGCAAATCCCGCAGAAAGTCCGCGTCGAACTCTCGCCCGGCAAACTCCGCCGGCAGCCTGCGCGGATCCACACAGACAATCCGCGCCCGCAACCCCGAGCCGATCATCGCTTCCGCCAGCCGCCGCGTCTCCATACCCCACAGCGGAAACACCGGAGTCAGCCCCGTCCCCTCCAGCCGCTCTTCCCGGTA
>DAHVZZ010000019.1:0-1613 GCA_027323785.1 Acidobacterium sp.
GTCTCAGGAACAGAAACCGCCTCCATCGGCGCCGCACGCTGCGAAGGCGCCGGCACCACCCACGCAATGCTCCGCGGAACCCCCGCCATCGCCGGCCACCGCATCAGCAAAGGCATCCCCAGCGACGCCACCAGCACCGCCGTCCACGCCGCCTTCCGCGCCGGAACATTCCGCACCCGCAGCAGCGCCAGCCCCGCGCCCACCGCCACCGCCAGCACCAGACTTCGCGCCGCAGCCTCCAGAATCGTCGCCGTCATTCCGCGCCTCCTTTTCCCTCGCCGTCGCGCTTCTGCGCCGCCGCAATCCGCCGCGCCACCCGCTCCAGCTCCGCCCGGCTCACCATCTTGGAATCCGCCATCCCCACCAGCAGCTCTTCCACCGACCCCGCGCAGAACCAGTCCACAATCCGCTGCACCGCCCGTCCCGCCACCTTCTGCGGACTCTGCGCCGGCCGGTACACAAACGTCCGCGCATCCAGCGTGTGCGCCAGGTACCCCTTCTCTTCCAGCCGCCGCAGCACCGTCCGAATCGTCGAGTCCTTCAGCGGCCGCTCCAGCCGCTCCCGCACCTGCTCCGCCGTCGCCTCGCCCATCTGCCACACAAGGCTCAGAACCTCGCGCTCCAGCTCCCCAAGCTCCGCCGGATCGTGACTGCCAGTAGCGTTACTCACCATAGTGTTACCCACAGTAACACAGAGAGCCGCACGAATTGCAACCACCGAGCAGAGCTTTTTACAAATTTCGAAGTGGATTGATCTCCGACCCGCGGCCGCCTACATCAGCCGCCGCCGAACCAGATCCAGCCCCTGCTGGCTGGCATAGAACCGCACCGCCGCCCGGTCCCCGCTGAAGCGCTTCTCCAGCACCTCGGTTCCCTCCGCGTCGCTCACCGCCAAATACACCAGTCCCACCGGCTTCTCTTCCGTCCCACCGCCCGGTCCGGCGATGCCCGTAATCCCCAGCCCCACCGTCGCCCCGCAGCGCTCCCGGATGCCCTTCGCCAGCGCCGCCGCCACTTCCCGGCTCACCGCGCCCCACCGCGCAATCAGCTCCGGATCCACCCCCGCCAGCTCCGTCTTTAGCCGATTGCTGTACACCACCGCGCCGCCCACAAACGACCGCGAGCTCCCGCTCACGCTGGTCAGCCGCTCCGCCACCATCCCACCCGTGCAGCTTTCCGCTACTGCCAGGCTTTCACCGCGCAGCTCCAGGTGATACAGCACGATCTGCTCCAGCGACTCGCCCTGCGACGAGTAAATCGCGTCGTCCAGCTCTTCTTCGATCTTTCCCGCCAGCTCATCCACCCGCTTCTGCGCCAGGTGCAGCACGGGCTTCGCGCACATCAGCCGCAGCTCAATGTCGCCCAGATGCGCCAGGATCGTCGTCTCCACGTCCTCGTACTGCGTATAGATCGGCGCAATCCTCGCGTCCGCCGCCGACTCCCCGATCATCGCCGCCTTCAGTACCCGCGTCGCCAGATGCCGCTTCGGCAAAATGTCCTGGAGCTGCGGCAGGCACTCCGCCTCAAACATCGCCTTCAGCTCATGCGGAGGCCCCGGCAGCAGCATGATCAGCTTTCGGTGCCGCCCCACCACCGTGTCCAGCCACTGTCCC
>DAHVZZ010000032.1:0-4084 GCA_027323785.1 Acidobacterium sp.
TCTCTCCGGGTTGGTCGATTCACGCCGGCGCCGGCACTCGGGCCTACAGCTTTTGCTGGGGCATGGGTGGAGAAAATCAGGACTACGCGGACATGGACCCGGTGAAGATACCGGATCTGCGCTGACTCCGCATTCATTGCCGGCCACCAGTTAACCCAGCAAGCGGACACCTATGACAGTTCTCGATCGATTTCGCCTTAACGGAAAGCTGGCTCTCGTCACGGGAGCGGCAACCGGTCTCGGTGCAGCCATGGCCATTGCCCTCGCCGAAGCCGGAGCCAGCGTCGCCTGCCACGGCAATCGCCGCGCCGCCACGGAAACCCGCGACCGAATCCGTGCCCTCGGCGTCAGTGCTGAGGCGTTCGCGGCCGACCTTGCCTCTGCCAATGGCGCGGACGATCTCTTCCAGCAGGTACATGCCGCCATGGGCGCGCCCGATATCCTCGTCAACAACGCCGGCATGATCCACCGCGACGCGGTCGAAGATTATCCTCCGGAAAAATGGGACCAGGTTCTGGATGTGAACCTCACCAGCGCCTTCCGTTTGTGCCAGGCCGCTGGCCGCGAGATGCTGAAGCGTGGCAACGGCAAAATCGTCAATGTGGCTTCCCTGCTCTCTTTCCAGGGCGGCATCCGCGTCGCCGCCTACGCCGCCTCCAAAGGTGGTCTGCTGCAGATGACCAAAGCCCTCTCCAATGAATGGGCCGGACGCGGCATCCAGGTCAACGCCATCGCCCCCGGATACTTCCGCACCACCAACACGCAGGCACTGCAGCAGGATGAGAGCCGCAATCGGCAGATCGTGGAGCGCATTCCCGCGGGACGCTGGGGCGATCCGCAGGACCTGGCGGGCGCGGTCGTCTTTCTCGCCTCGTCCGCCGCCGATTACGTAACCGGAGAAGTTCTCGTCGTCGACGGCGGCTGGATGGCCAGATAGCCCCGCGCAAACAGCTGGTTCGAGCGCGTACGCCGAGCGCCTCCCGCGCTGCGGTACGCGATTCTTCGGCGACGCTCACAGGTGGCCTTTGACCCTTTATAGTTCGAAAGCGGAAGCTCGAAGCTCCGCCAGGTCTTATTTCTTCGGAATTCCACTCAACTGCTCTCCGTCGAGCGAGGTGCCTATGGCAATCAAGTCACTCTTTGCGCATCCGTCCCGGGTTGGATCGATCCTTTTCTTCTCTCTTGCTGCCACCAGCGCATTCGCTGGCTCAAAGGCTCCGGCCGCCGCGGCCCCGCACGCGCATCTCACTCACGCTCAGGCCGTCATCCGTGCACGCGCCATTGTGGCCCGCATGACGCTCAGCGAAAAGATCTCTCAGCTCCACGGAATTCGCACCCCGACTGAGTACCGTTTTGTGCCCGGCATTCCGCGGCTCGGCATTCCATCTCTGCAAATGACCAATGGACCGGCGGGCGTCGGACCCGGAGGCGCAGGTCCGCAGCCGCCCGCCACCGCGCTGCCGGCGCCGATCTCGCTCGCTGCCACGTGGAGTCCCGCCCTGGCCCGCGAATACGGCCGCATCGAAGGCGAAGAGACTCGCGAAACAGGCAGTGTGCTGCTGGAGGGCCCCGACGTCAACATTGCCCGCATCCCGCAGGACGGCCGCGCCTTTGAAAGCTTCGGCGAAGATCCTTTTCTCGACGCGCACATTGCCGTGGCCAACATCGAGGGCATCCAGAGCACCGGAATCATGGCCACCGTCAAGCACTTCGTTGCCAATAACCAGGAGACGAATCGCTTCAGCATCAACGAAGATGTGGGCCAGCGAGCGCTCCATGAAATCTATATGCCCGCATTCCACGCCGCGGTTCGCAAAGCCCACGTCGCGGCGGTGATGTGTGCTTATCCTCGGGTGAATGGCGCATATAACTGCGCGAACATGCCGTTGCTGAAGGATGTGCTCAGAGACAACTGGCACTTCGACGGTTTCATTATGTCCGACTGGGGCGCCACCCACAGCACCGTCCGCAGCGCCATGGCCGGCCTGGATCTGGAAATGCCCACCGGCCATTTCTTCTCGGCCCCCCTGCAGCAGGCCGTCGAATCCGGTAAGGTTCCCATCTCCGTCATCAACGAAAAGCTGGTCCGCCGCTATGCTCAGATGATGCAGTTCGGCCTGTGGGGCTCGCATCCACACCGTACTCCCATTCCTGCCTTTGCCCATGGAGCCGTGGCGCGCGGCATCTCCGACGCGGGCATGGTGCTGCTTCGGAACCAGGGCAATCTGTTGCCCCTCGATCCCAAAAGCATTCACTCCATCGCGGTCATCGGCCCCTGGGCCGTGCGCCCCAACAGCGGCGGCGGCGGCAGCTCCCACGTGATCCCGCTCTACACCATCACGCCCTACGATGGACTGGAGGCCGCCATGGAACTGCAGATCCCCTTCAGGATCCTCAGCGGATGCGACATCGCCGCCGCCGTTCAGGCCGCCAGACACGCGCAGGTGGCCGTCGTCATGGTCGGCGACCAGGACACGGAGGGCCGCGATCAGAGCGTCGAGCTGCCCCAGGCGCAGAACCAGCTGATCGAGGCCGTAGCCAAAGCCAATCCCAGGACCATCGTCGTGCTTAAAACCGGCTCAGCCGTTCTCATGCCGTGGATTCACGACGTCCCCGCCGTACTCGAGGCCTGGTATCCGGGTGAAGAAGATGGCAACGCGGTCGCCGATATCCTCACCGGCAAGGTCGATCCCTCCGGAAAACTGCCCATTACTTTTCCGCGCAGCGTCGATCAAACCCTCGCCTCCAATCCCAGCCAGTACCCCGGCGTAGACGGAACCGCGCATTACACTGAAGGCATCTTTGTCGGCTACCGCGGGTACACGGCGCATCATGCAACGCCTCTCTTCCCCTTTGGATTCGGCCTCAGCTATACCACCTTCGCCTTCCACCACCTCACAGTGACACACACACCCGGCAGCGAATCCGCGAGTGTTAAGTTCACCGTTACAAATACCGGTAAAGTCGCCGGAGCGGAAGTGGCGCAGCTGTATCTGAGCTTCCCGCCCATCGCCGAAGGCAACGAGCCTCCCATCCAGCTGAAGGGCTTCCGCAGGGTCATGCTGAATCCCGGCCAGTCGAAAACGGTCGAACTCGAACTGCACCAGCATTCGTTCTCCTACTGGTCAGTCGCCTCTCACGCCTGGAAGATCGCTCCTGGAAAATTTGAGATTCGGGTAGGCGACTCGTCTGAAAACACCCCGCTGACCGCAACGCTCACCATGCAGTAACGATCCGGCGTAGCCGTGACAGAGGTGCATCGCATGTCGTCCATAACTCGCAGAAACCTCATTGCCAGCCTGGCCTGTACCGGGATTGCCGCCTCTTCCGGTGCGGAGCTCTTCGGCGCTCCTCGCATGCCGAAGCCGGCCGCCCCTGCCGAGAGCTTTGTTGACATCCTTCGTCTTCCGGATTCCGTCACCGCCTTCTGCGGCCTGCATCGTCCCGCTCAGCTCGTCCGCTCGGGCGACAGATGGAGCGGCCCCGGACTCGATATCTCCACCATCCCCGAACACGACCGCCTCGCCATCAGGCTCTCGGCACCCACTGCGAGCCCGACGCATATTCACCTGCGCTGGAACGCTTCCGTTACTCCCGGCCTCCTCGTTTTGAACGACGCCTGGGAGCGCAGTTATGGCGATCTCCGCTGGGAAACATTCGTTCCCCAGCGGGTTCTGCCCTGGTACTTCCTCACCCTCCATCGCGATGCGCTCCATGGTTACGGCGTCCAGACCGGCGCCGCGTCGCTTTGCTTCTGGCAGATCGATCCCAAAGGCATCTCTCTGTGGCTCGACGTCAGAAATGGCGGCTCCGGCGTTGTTCTGGGCCACCGCGAACTGCTCGCAGCCACCGTGGTCGTAAGACAGGGAACTCCCGGCGAGAATGCGCTGGAATCGGCGCGCCTCTTCTGTCGCAGGATGTGCGGCTCTCCTCGCCCCTTTCCCACGATCTATGGCAGCAACGACTGGGATTACGCCTACGGCCACAATAGCGCCGCCCAAATCCTCCGCGACGCGGAGCTGATGGCTTCCCTGGCGCCGGCTCGCGGTCCGCGCCCTTTCACCGTTATCGATAACGGCTGGCA
>DAHVZZ010000067.1:0-2944 GCA_027323785.1 Acidobacterium sp.
TTCCCTGATGCCCTTCACCCTCCACCAATTCGAAATCCCAGGCCTCGCCCAATACTCCTACCTCATCGCCTCTGAAAGCCGCGCCGTCGTCATTGACCCCATGCGCGACACCGAGCGCTACACCGACTACATCTCCGCGCACAAACTCACTCTCACCCACATCCTCGAAACACACATCCACGCCGACTTCGCCTCCGGAGCCCCCGCACTCGCCGCCGCCACCGGCGCCGAACTCGCCCTCAGCGCCCACGACGAAGGCGAACTCTACCGCTACGCCATGCCCCATCGCCCGCTTCGCAATGGAGACCGCATCGCCGTCGGCCGCCTCACCATCGAGGCCCTCCACACCCCCGGCCACACGCCCGAGCACCTGTCTTATCTCCTCTACGACAACGATCACAACCCCGACCACCCCATCGCCATCTTCAGCGGCGATTTCCTCTTCCCCGGCTCCCTCGGCCGTCCCGACCTCCTCGGCGAAGACGCCAAGGTCGGCCTCGCCCATCAGCTTTACCGCAGCCTCCACAACCGCATCTCGCACCTGCCGGACCACCTCCGCATCTACCCCGGCCACGGCGCCGGCTCCTTCTGCGGCTCCTCCATCGGCGCGCAATCCCAATCCACCCTCGGCCAGGAGCGCGCCACTACCCTCCTCTACCGCCTGGACGAAGACGAATTCGTCCGCCAGGTCCTCGACTCAGTCCCCGCCATGCCCGCCTATTACCCGCGTATGAAGCAGCTCAACTCCGCTGGAGCACCCTCCGTGGCCACCCTCCCCGGCAACGCCGCGCTCACACCCGGACAGGTCCACGACCTCGCCCAAACTCACCGCGCCGTCCTCCTTGACCTCCGCTCACCGGAAGACTTCGCCGCCGCCCACATCCCCGGTGCCATCAGCATCGGCGCCGGACCCAGTCTCTCCCTCTGGGCTGGCTGGCTCCTCGACGCCACCATCCCCATCGTCCTCGTCAACAACTCGGGCGACGACGAATCCTCACGCCGCGCCCTCGTCCGCGTCGGCCTCGACAACATCGCCGGATTCCTCGCCGGAGGCATGCACGCCTGGACCGCCCCCAACCCGCCCGCCGCAAACCTTCCCACCGCCCGAATCACCCTCCTCAACCCCGAACAGGTCCAGTCCCGCCTCGACTTCGCTCCCGGCCAGGTCATCCTTCTCGACGTTCGTAACCCCTCCGAGTGGAACGCCGGCCATATCCCCGGCGCGCGCCACATCATGCTCGGTGACCTTCCCCATAAACTCGACACCCTCCCCACCCAACAGCCCATCATCACCGTTTGCCAGGCGGGACACCGCGCCAGCATCGCCGCCAGCCTGCTGGCTCGCGCCGGCTTCCAGAACGTCGCCACCCTTGAAGGCGGCATGAACGCCTGGACCCTCCAGCAAACCGCCAACTGAAGCGAGTCGCCCGCACAATACCCAATCCAACCAACGAATTGTCATCTCGACTGTAGTCGACGCTGTCCATTCATGCATGAGTCATTCTGGGCCAGGTCTGGCCCGTACTCACGCGCCAGACGCAGCGGAGTGACCTGTAGTTCTACCTTTCCTTCATAACAATCCCTTTCGCATTTTTTTACTTGCAAATCACAAGTAACTTGCTCTATCGTTCTCCCCGTGCCAGAGAAGTCCCGCGCCCAGCCGCGCTCCGGGTGCCCGGTCAGCATCTCTCTCGAAGTCTTCGGAGACCGCTGGTCCCTGCTCATCGTCCGCGACCTCATGGTCCGGGGCTTCCGCCGTTTCAAAGACTTTCAGCAGAGTGGAGAAGGCATCGCCACCAACATCCTCGCGGATCGCCTGCGCAGGCTCGAAGACGCCGGCATCCTCACCACCACCCCCGACCCGGAAGACGCACGCCGTAGGCTCTACCGGCTCACAGAGAAAGGCATCGACCTCGCCCCCGTCCTGCTGGAAATTCTGGTCTGGGGCGCGAAATACGAAGAAACCGGCGCACCCTGCGAGGTCATCTCACAGATGGCACAGAACCGCGAAGCCGTCCTCGCCGAAGTCCGCCGCCGATGGCAGCAAGACGACCCCACGCCAATCCTCCCCTGGCTGGGCGGGCCTAAACGCAGCAAGTAGCCGTATTCGTTGCATATCCATTCGTACGGAGTCCTTCATGTCCACTCTCGCCCACAATCCCCGCATCACGCCCTTCCTATGGTTCGACAACGACGCCGAAGACGCCGTGAACTTCTACACCAGCATCTTCCCCAACTCCCGAATCCTCACCTCCGTCCCCAACCAGCCGGACATCACCCCATCCAAAGCAAAAATCCTTACCATCGCCTTCGAACTCGACGGAGTCCCCTTCACCGCCCTTAACGGAGGCCCCAACTTCACCTTCAACCAGGCCGTCTCCTTTGTCGTCCACTGCGCCAATCAGCAGGAAATCGACTACTACTGGGCGCACCTAACCGCCGATGGCGGCAGCGAGGTCGCCTGCGGATGGCTCACTGACAAATTCGGCCTCTCCTGGCAGGTCGTCCCCGCCAACATCAGCGAACTCGTCCGCCGCCCCAAAGCCATGCAAGCCCTCATGCAGATGAAAAAGCTCGACATCGCAACTCTCGAAGAGGCCGCTCGCGAATAACTCTTTGACTTACGCGAACTAAGCCGTCAAAATTTCCTACCGCAAAGGAGTCATTATGGAGACCTGCCCTCATCTCGGTTTTCCCGGAACCTGCGAAGAAGCTCTCCACTTCTACGAGCAGGCAATCGGAGCCAAAATCCAATACCTCAGCCGCTATCAGGAAACAGCCATGGCCGCACAGGTTCCGCCCGACTTCGCCAACAAAGTCGTCCACGCCACCATCACCATCGGCAACTCCCGCATCATGGCCTCCGATGCTCCACCGGATCGCTACAGCAAGGCCCACGGCATCGCCATCACCCTTGAATCCAATAGCCGCGAAGAGGGCGAAA
>DAHVZZ010000092.1:0-3695 GCA_027323785.1 Acidobacterium sp.
CATGGAAGAAGTACACCTTTACGCTGCACACCGGAGAGCTGAAGGCTTCGGCGGGGAACACGCTGCATGTGACGGTGGGGCACGCGGGAACGCTGTGGCTGAGCAACGTTTCGCTGTTTCCGCCGACCTACGACAACACGCCGAACGGGACACGCGTCGACCTGATGGAGAAGATGGCGGCGATGCATCCGCAGTTCCTGCGCTTCCCCGGAGGGAATTATCTGGAAGGGAACACGGTTCCGGAGCGGTTCCAGTGGAAGAGCACGATTGGGCCGCAGGTGGACCGTCCTGGGCACGAGAGCCCCTGGGGCTACTGGTCGACGGATGGGTTTGGGCTGCTGGAGTTTCTGGAGTGGTGCCAGGATCTGCATATGCAGCCGGTGCTGGCGGTCTATGCGGGATATTCGCTGGGCGGGGAGCATGTTAGCCCGGGTCCGGATCTGAAGCCCTTTGTGCGGAATGCGCTGGAGGAGATTCAGTACGTGACCGGCGGCACCGATACGAAATGGGGCGCGGAACGCGCGAAGGACGGGCATCCGGCGCCGTTCCAGCTGAAATATGTGGAGATCGGCAACGAGGATTTCTTCGATAAGTCGGGCAGTTACAACGACCGCTTCGCGCAGTTCTATAAGGCGATCAAAGCGAAGTATCCGAAGCTCAAGCTGATTGCCACGATGCCGGTGACCAGCGTGAAGCCGGATGTGGTGGACGACCACTTCTACAAACGGGCAACGGACTTCTTCCAGGACGCGCACCACTATGACAAGACGCCTCGCAACGGGCCGAAGATTTTTGTCGGCGAGTGGGCGACCCGGGAAGGCACGCCGACGCCGAACTTCAACGCGGCGCTGGGCGATGCGGCGTGGATGACGGGTCTGGAGCGGAACAGCGACCTGGTGATCATGGCGTCGTATGCGCCGCTGTTTATCAACATCAATCCGGGGGCGTCGCAGTGGACGCCGGACCTGATTGGGTATAACGCGCTGCGGAGTTACGGTTCGCCGAGCTACTACGCGCAGGTGATGTTCTCGAGCTACCTTGGGGACGAGGTGCCGGAGTCGAGTGTGGAGGGAGCGGGAACGAAGTTCTTCTACTCGGTGACGGGAAATCCGGGGAAGAAGCGGCTGTATGTGAAGCTGGTGAACGCATCGTCCGACGCGCGCATGGTGGATGTGAAGTTTGACGGCGCCTCACTGACAGGGAGCGGGGAACTGATCAGCCTGAGCGCGAAGAGCACGCAGGCGACGAACACCATGCAGCATCCGCACAACGTGGTTCCGGAGAAGACGCCGCTCCATGGAGTGGCGACGAACTGGCATCACGAGATGCCGCCGTACTCGATCCAGGTGGTGGAACTGGACCTGTAGTAAGGAAGCACCGCGGTATTAATTGGCGGACGCCGGAAGCGGCGTCCGCCTTACTTTTTGGAGCGATTGGATGGGGGAAATAAAGAAGCCGCCGGGAAGACCGGCGGCTTCTGGTTGAAGGGTGGTGCTGGTTAGCGCTGGTGCCAGTACATATCCCAGCCGAGGTAACGGGTGGCGGCCTCGAAGACCGGTCCGGCGGTGTGGGAGAAGTTGGCGGCGACGTGGTGCTCGAAGCCCTGTTCGCAGATCATGTGCAGGAGCTTCTGCATCTCGGGGATGTGGGCGACGCCGGCTCCGCCGAAGGTCTCCAGCGGATCGTTGGTGAATTCGCCTTCGCCGATGTAGCCGCGAATCTTGCCCTGATACTCGTCGGTGGAAAAGCGGACGTAGGTCATGGCACCCGGTTTGACGCGGCCGACGCAGGTGCCGAAGGTGTTCTCCTTGCCCACGGTACCGGCGATGATGGCCTGGAAGTCCATGACGACATCCTGGAAGAAGTGCTTCGGCAGGTTGGAGCAGTGGAAGCAGACGCACTTGTTGTCGTCTTCGCCGTAGTTGTTGTTCCAGTCGAGCAGAGCGGAGGGCGACTGGCTGGCGAGCGCGAGGGCGTGCATGGAGACGGTGCCCATGACGTCGGTCTCGCAGGCGGCGGGCAGCAGGTTGTCGCTCATCATGGACATGATGGTGCAGGGGACGACGCCGAAGTTTTCTTCGAGCGAGGTCCAGCACTGCACGGCCGAGACGGTGCAGTTGGTGTCCTTCATGAAGCGCTCGATGGCGACGCCGAGCTTGGCCATCTTGCTGAGAGCCTCAGCGGGAACGCTGTTGGTGTCGACATAGGCGCGGATGGCGTCCAGCTTGGCTTTCACATCGGGCTCGGCGTCTTTCATGCGGCCAACGGCGCCGAAGATGTCGGAGAGATCGAGGGTGACGACGGAGATGCCGTAGCGCTCGAGGAGCTTTTCGCTGTAGCGGACGGTGTTGAAGGCCTGGGGCCGGGCTCCGATGGCTCCGATACGAAGCTGCTTGAGTCCGTTGGCCACGCGGCAGACCTTCTGGAACCAGTCGAGGTCACGGGTGAATTCAGCCGAGCGGGGCGCGACGGTGTGCTTGGCGGTGATGGAGTAGCGGATGCCGTACTGCATGAGGTTATTGCAGGCGGACATCTTGCCGCAGAAGCTGTCGCGGCGGTCCGAGATTTTCATGTCATCGCGGCGGTCGGGCGTGGCCTGCACCAGCACGGGGACGTCGAGTTTCGAGTAGCGGATAGCGTCGGCGATGCCGCGCTCGTCGCCGAAGTTGGGCAGGGTGACGACGATGCCGTCGATCTCATCGCGGTGAGCGCGGAAGAGGTCCGCGCAGCGGATGGCCTCGTCATGGGTTTCGACCGCGCCGTACTTGGACTGTTCCGGTGTGAGGGCGATGGTGCGGATGCCGGCCTTCTCCAGCACTCCCAGCATCTCTTCGCGCCCGCTCTTGGCCAGGTGATCGGGGAAGAATCCCCGATTGCCGACGATGACTCCAAACGTCAGTTGTTTCTTCTGCATCGATCAAGTCCCTTCGCAAATACCTGAGTTAATCCTGCGCCCTGTCAGCCTCCATCCGTCCGCGGAGGGAGGCGCACGACATAAAAAATCCGATGGCCGCCATCAGCCCGCCCCGCCAGACTGAGAGCGCGGCTCGTGCAGACAAATGTCAAACCGCCTCGATTCTACTAAATCGATATAGCGTTGTCTCGGGAAAGAATTCGAGACAACGCGCCGATTATTGCCGGTGCGCCGCGGCGATGTTCGAGACGCCGGCGGGTTGGTTGAAATTCGCGATTCCGACCTGGAGGCTGGTTTTCTTTGCCATGCCCTGACGCCAGGTCCACGCGCCGTAGACGCGATTGCCCCATGCGGCCAGGCCAAGGTAATCGCCGATGAAGACGCCATGGGGATCGAAGGAGTCTGGAGTCCAGGCGTAGTTGGTAAAGGATTTGCCGCCATTGGTGGAGCGGGCCAGGACAACGGTCTGCTTTTCGTTGGCGGGGTCCTGGCGGCGATCGTAGAAGACGACGTTGACGGCGCCGGTGACGGGATCGACCGCCAGCCACTGGAAGAAGTGATCCGCGCCGTCGCGGAGGGGGTCGTTGTTGACGCGGATGGGCGCGCTCCAGGTGCGGCCGTGATCTTTGGAGACGCTGAGGAAGATGTCGACGTCGCCGTTACGGTAGTCGCTCCAGGTGATGTAGAGCGGGCCGCCTTTGGGACCGCCGCGGGGATCCATGGCGATCTGGGGAAAGCCGTTGGCGCGCTCCATGCCCTGGATGGCAAACATGATGGGGGC
>DAHVZZ010000094.1:0-4115 GCA_027323785.1 Acidobacterium sp.
GCAGCAGCGGCGCCCCCAGCCACATCGCTGCGGAGGCCAGCACCGCATACGGCAGCGTCTTCGCAATGGTCTTCCGTGAAAACGCCGCAGCCTGCTGCACTCCCTTCTCCCCGGCCCGGAAAAACCGAGGAGTCGCCGCCGCATAGACGCTGAAAATCGGCGTCGTCGCCGCATCCACCACGCGGTACGCCGCCGTATAGATGCCCGTCACGCTTGCCGCGCCCAGGCTGATCAGAAACGTCTTGTCGATGTCGTTGTAGATGGAAATAGAAGAACTGGAGAGGGAAAAGCTCAGCCCCTCCGTCAGATCCCCGCACCCGATCCGTTCAAACTGCGGCCATCCCAGCTGTCCGGTCACCACCCAGGCCGCCACAGCCGCCACGGCCAGCGTCGCGATCCAGTACACGTGGACCCAGAAGTACGCCGTCAGCTGCGTATGTTCCGCCCGCGCCCAGCCCCACACCGCTCCGGCCGCGGCCGTCCGGCACAGGTTCATCAGCGCCGTCAGCCGCGCTGTCCACCGCAGCTGTCCCGCGCCCTGAAAAGCGCGTCCCGCCAGTTGCACCAGCTTGCCCAGCAGCCCGTCCGACAACACAATCCACGGCACCAGCGTTCGCAATTCCGGCCGCAGCAGAAAGTGCGCCGCCAGCATCGCCGCCCCCAGCAGCCCGGCGAAGCCCACCGCCAGAACCGTCAGCGACTGGCCCCATGTCCGCGCAAACGAAGTCCGATCCCGGCTGATGTTCCGCACCAGGATCATCTCCATGCCCAGTGTGGAGAACTGGCTCAGCACCGCCACCAGTGCGGCCACTCCGGCAAAGGCGCCGTACTCGCCGCTGCCCAGCGACCGCACGATCAGCACGAGATACACGGCTCGCGCCGCGGCTGAGAACCCCTGCCCCGAGATCATCCACATCGATCCCTGGCGCAGGGATTCTTCCTTCATCGCAGCAGCTCGTCGTAGGTTTCCTCCAGCCGCGCTGTCTGCGTGGTCAGGCTGAAGTGCTGCTCCGCGCGCTTTCGCCCCGCCGCCGCCAGCCTTCCGGCCAGATCGTCGTCCTTCAGAATAGCGGAAATGGCATCCGCCAGCGCCGCGTGGTCGCCGGATGGAGCCAGCAGCGCCGTCTCCGCGTCCACCGCCTCGGCCACACCGGGGCCTTCAAAGGCGGCAATCGGCAACCCGATGGCCTGCGCCTCGCACAGCACAATCGGCAGGCCCTCCGTGTCTCCCGAAGGCGCCACCACGCTCGTCGCCGCCAGCAGGCTCGCCCGGTGCATTAGATCCCGAACCACCGACGACGGCTGCGCCCCCAGGAAGGTGCAGTGCCGGAGCTTGCTGCGCGCCTGCAGCCGCAGTGTTTCCTGCAGCGGACCGTCTCCCACGATCAGCAGCTTTGCCTCCGGATGCCGCTGCTCGATGATCGTCATCGCCTCAATCAGGTGATCGCAGCCCTTCTTCTCCACCAGCCGCCCCACAAACAGCACAATCGGATCACGCGAGCGCGACTGCAGCGGATTCGGCGCAAACAAATCCAGATCCACCCCGATCGGCAGCGTGCGCAGCTTTGCCTCCGGAAACCCATGCGCCAGCGCCTGCCGCCGGATGTGCTCCGACACGCAGATGAACAGGCTCGCCCGCTCCAGCAGCTCCTGCTTGCGCCGCAAAAAGACCCTGCCCGCCGCCGTGCGCCGGTGCGCCGCGTCGCTGGAGGTCGCGTCGTACCCATGCAGCGTCACCGCCAGCGGAATCCCCAGATGCCTCTGCACCGGCAGCGCGGCCGCACCGTCCACGGCAAAATGGGCGTGCAGCAGCGACGGACGGCGCAGCTCCAGCGCCCGCAAAAACCGCGGCCCGATGCCCGCTTCCAGAAACAGCCGGTGCCGCAGCCGCTCCCGCAGGCTCGCGTCCCGGGCCAGAACTACCGTCTCGCACGAGTCCAGCTCCAGACCCGGCCGAACCAGCCGCAGCCCCGCAAAACAGGGGGAATACCGGCGCAAAGCATGCGCCTGGGATGGAATAAAAGTCTCCGACGCCGGAAGCAGCTCGGTGCGGAAAATCAAAGCGGTGGGCTTCATCGTCTTTCCTGAAGGGCGCGTCTTTCGCTTCAGCCGCGTTAGCCGCTGAACGAGGTGCGGTCTACTCTCCGCGGTGCCGTCAGGATTGCATGAGGGCTGGAATGGCGGATGTGACGATGGTCACGGACGGCCAGCCCAAGATTCGTCAGCGCCGCCACATAGAGCACCCAGAACAACCCGTTGTAGATCAGCAGCGTATTCTCATCCAGGTCGTACAGCACGATCAAAACCAGCATCGCCAGCGGAAAGGCGATCCTGCCCACATCCCCGCTCCGCCACAGCGGCCACAGCCGCATCCACCCCGTGATCCAGCTCAGCGCAAACAGCGCCAGCCCCACCGTTCCCAGCTCCAGCAGAATCTCCAAAAATCCGTTATGCGCATGCTCCACGATGAAATGCACCGCCGCGTCCACCTGGAACGAGGGCCCGTGCATCCCCCGCCAGAACGCGTCGTACCCATAGCCGAAGAGCGGCCGGCGGGCGATGAATTGCCTCACCTGCGCCCAGATCGCCGTCCGCCCCGTCAGCGTCGGATCGCGCCCCACCAGCCGCGCGATCCACGGAAAGAGCACGTAGCCGCCCCACGCTATCGCGCCCGCGGCCAGTGGAGCAGCCACGGCCAGCACCGTCCTGCCCCGCGCTCCCGATCCTCTGCCGGCGGCCACCGCCAGCCACACCAGCAGCATGACCGCTTCCACCAGCCACGCCCCGCGTGAGCCGCTCATCGCCAGCACCAGCCCAAACAGCGGCAGCATCGCGGCCTGCGCCGGGCTGATCCGCTCGCTGAAAAGCACCGCCGCCGTCGCCAGCACCATGATCCGCCCGCAGGCGTTCTTCTGGGTAAAGATCCCGCGCCAGTCCAGTGCATGTCCCGGCGAAGGATCCAAACCGATGGATGGCGCCAGCAGCACCACAGCGACCGTGGCCACCGCCACCACCAGCATCGTCGCGCGCAAGATAGCCAGTTGCCGCGCAGGCGTGAACCGCGATGCGAAGTAGACCCCGAACACCCCGGCCAGCGCAAACGGCAGAGACCGTCGCAGGGTCAGCCACGGATCGATTGACCATGCCGTCGAAGCCACCGCCCAGACCGCCAGCAGCGCCACCCACGGCGTCACGCTCAGCCGCTCCAGCACCAGCCGCGGCCGCCGCAGCAGCATCAGGAGAATCGCCGCATTCGCCACCAGTTGCGAGCCAATGCCGCCCATCGTCATCAGCCGCGTCGGCGCCAGCCCGGTCATCTCCAGCGCCTGCCGCGGCGCAATCCCCGGAATCGCTCCCTGCATGGAGAAAAACGCAAACAGCGCCACGCACGCCGCTTCCTCCAGCCCGATGGCTGGAAGCCTCAGCCGCTCGCCCCGTGGCAGCGCAACCGTCGCCGCCATCAGCGTGTCGCGTAGATGACCGCGGAGCTGGCCGCGGCCGTGATGTTCGCCAGTCCCAGCGAAAAATTCTTCGCCAGGCTGAACGGTACATAGAGGATGTCGTTCGCCTGCAGCGGCACATCCGGGTCGCGTCCCCGCTCCATCTCCCGCAGCGGCAGATCGATGGACTTCGTGATCCCGTCCACAT
Organism: Acidobacterium sp.; assembly: GCA_027323785.1. Taxonomy (GTDB): domain Bacteria; phylum Acidobacteriota; class Terriglobia; order Terriglobales; family Acidobacteriaceae; genus Palsa-343. The sequence continues at coordinate 3,649 of DAHVZZ010000094.1, forward strand.
TCCGCACCAGCCGCACCCGCTTCTCGCTGGCTGTCTTCGACGCCCCCGCCGCCAGCGCAATCGCCTGCAGCACCGTCAGCCCGGAATCGTTCTGCATCACGTACCCGCCCGGGTGTGCCACATCGCCCAGCACGTAGACAATTCCCGCTTTGGGAACAATCACTGTGTCACCCGGCCTCACCAACACGTTCGCGTTCAGCGCCCGGTCGGCCTCATTCGGCAGGAACACCTCAATTCTCTTCCCGTTTTTCCCTCCACGCTGAATCGTAATGTGCCGGTCGGCATGGCGCGTCAGCCCGCCCGCCGCCGAAAGCACGTCGATCAGTCCCCGCGGCGCATCCAGCTGGACATTTCCCGGATGCCCCACCTCGCCCAGAACCGCAACCGACTTCGTGGCATATTGCTCCACGAACACCGATGCCTCCGGATGCAGCAGCAGCTGCGCTTTCCGGTACCGGGTCTGGATG
>DAHVZZ010000117.1:0-5040 GCA_027323785.1 Acidobacterium sp.
CAGCGTCCGCCAGCCCTTCAGCACAAGCGTCACCTGATGCCGCGTGGCAAACTCCCGCGCCAGCGTCTCGCGATTCGCCTGCACCTCTTTTGTGCTGATGCCCGCCAGCCTTCCCATCTCTCCTGGATGCGGCGTCAGCACCATCGTCCGCCCGCGTCCGTGGATCCGCTCCGGATGTTTCGCCAGAATATTCAGCGCGTCCGCATCCAGAACCAGGGGCAGGGAAGTCTTCTCCATCAGCGCCAGCACGAACTCCTCCGCCTCCGTGCCCATCCCCGGTCCCATGGCAATCACCGTGGCCCGCGCCATCAGCTTCTTCAGCTCCTCTGGTTCCGGATTCGCTGCCGCTCCCTCCCGCGTCTCCTTCAGCGGAATCGTCATCAGCTCCGGCGCAACCGAAGCCACCAGCGGCAGAATCGACTCCGGAATCGCCGCCGTCACCAGTCCCGCGCCCGCGCGGAGCGCCGCCAGCGAGGCCATCGCCGGAGCGCCCGATTTTCCGCGTGCCCCGGCCACCACCAGCACGTGCCCATACAGTCCTTTGTTGGCGTCCGGTGTCCGCCGCCGCTCTGTCAGGGCCTTCGATGCGCCCGCCCACGTCAGCCCCGTGGCCGACTCGATCGCCTCCTCCGGCGACCCAATCGGCGCCACCACAATCGGCCCCGTCGCGCTGCCCGTTAGATTCCCGCTCACATGCGCCAGCTTCGGCGCCGTGAAGGTCACCACCGCATCGGCGCGGAATGCTCCCTCCACCGCAAACTCGCGGCAGTCCGCATCCCACCCCGACGGCAGATCCACGGCCACCACCGGCGCTTTCAACGCATTCACCTGGTCGCGCAGTGCGGCCGCAACTCCCCGCAGCGGAGGCTTAAAGCCTGTCCCCGCCACCGCGTCGACGATCAGAATGTCGGAATGCAGCAGTTCCTGAATCTCCTCCGACGCCAGTGCGGCCTCGTCAGGAACCAGCTTGATGAGGGTCAGAATCCCCAATTGCCCAAACGTCCTCGACAGGCCCTCGAACGCGGTCCTCGCATCGCCCTTCAAATCCGCCGGACTGCCCAGCAGCAGAACCGTGACCGCGCGTCCCTGCTGCGCCAGCCGCTCCGCCGCGACAAATCCGTCGCCGCCGTTGTTGCCCCGGCCGCACAGAACGCAAATGTGTCGTTGATTCGAATATTCTCTCAGCACAAAACGGGCCACGGCGCTCCCGGCATTCCGCATCAACTCCATCGATGGAATGCCGTGCCGTTCCGTGGTCAGGCGGTCCACGGTGCGCATTTCGGAGGCGGTCAGAATCTTCATGCAATTTTGGATGTTAGTCCATAACGAAACATTTTCCAGGACAAATCAGATATTCCGGACAAATCGAAACGTCGAATGCCGCCTTCCATCGGCCCGGTCCGGTTCCATGCCCGGCTGCTCGCCAACCATAACGCCCGGCCGGAAAGCCACTCCCCAAAAGTGGTTTAGCATGGCAGCATTTGGATGCGCGGACACCGCCCGATGATTTGGGGCGGTGCAGGGAGTTGGGAGCGGTGAGTCTGCTGCGGGATATTCGGCCGTTCAAACGTCGCGATGTCTTCCGCGATATTCTCGCGGGCATTGCTTTGGCCGCGATGAATATTCCCCAGGTCCTCGGATACACCAAAATCGCCGGAATGCCGGTCGTCACCGGCCTGTACACGCTCCTTCTGCCACTGAGTATCTTCGCAATTCTGGGCTCCTCCAGCTATCTGGTCGTCGCCGCCGATTCCGCCACCGCCGCCATCCTGGCGGGTGGCCTCAGCGGACTGGCGCCCCTCGCCAGTCCTCACTACGTGGCCCTCACCGCATATGTTGCGCTTTTGACCGCCGCGCTGCTGCTGCTGGCAAGGCTGTTCAGGCTTGGCTTCATCGCCGATTTCCTCTCCCAGACGGTATTGGTTGGCTTCCTCACCGGGGTAGGCTTTCAGGTTGGAATCGCGGTCCTCGGCATTACCCTGGGGGTGCCCGTGCATTCCTCCCGAACCGTCCTTCAGCTGGTTGAGCTGCTGCGTGCCTTACCGTCTGTCCATCTGTCCACGCCGCTGGTCTCGTTCTCTGTCGTCATTCTTGTTTTGGGACTGAACCGGATCGCACCCAAAGTTCCCGGCGCCCTGGTAGCCGTGGTTGTGGTTACCGCGGCAAGCGCGCTGTGGCGCTTTTCGGCGCACGGAATCGCCAATATCGGCTCCGTGGCGGGTGGCATGCCCCATCTCGGCCTTCAGCTTCTGCCCTGGCATGAGATTCCGCCGCTGTTGCCCATCGCTGCGGCCTGCGCCCTCATGATCATTACTCAGAGCGCCGCCACGGCCCGCGCCTACGCTCTCCGCCATGAGCAGAAGCTGGACGAAAACCGCGATATCCTCGCTCTCGCCGCGGCTAATATCGCCGCCGGCCTCTCCGGATCCTTCGTCGTCAACGGCAGCCCTACCCAGACCGCCATGGTGGAGCGCTCCGGAGGCAGAACCCAGCTCGCCCAGCTGGCCACCGCCGGAGTTGTGGCGCTCGTGCTCCTCTTTGTTACGCGCTGGCTGCAGTATCTCCCGGAGTGTGTCCTCGGCGCCCTCGTCCTGCTCGTTGCCATCCACCTCATCGACATTCGCGGGCTGCTCGCCATGCGCCGTGAGAGTCCCGGCGAGTTCGCCGTCGCCGTTGCGACTGCCGTGGTCGTGATCGGAGCGGGAGTCGAATGGGGCATTGTGCTGGCGATGATTCTCTCCCTGCTCCGCATCGTCCGCCACAGCTACCATCCCCATACCGGGGTTGTGATCCCTGAGGCCAACCAGACCTGGAGGGTCGTGCCTCCCGTTCGCGGAGCCGTCAGTGTTCCAGGCTGCGTACTCTATCGCTTCGGCGCAGCCCTCTTCTACGCCAATGCCAGCCGCTTCGCGGACGAGATCCTGGCGCTGGCCGACAATGCCCCTTCCCCGGTTCACTGGGTCATCGTTGACGGCGAAGCCATCACCAACATCGACTATTCAGCTGCCCGCGTCGTCGCACACCTGAAAGAGCAGCTGGATAACCGGGGCGTGGCCCTTGGATTCGCCCGGCTGCCATCGAGTTCCCTCACCGACTTCGAGCGCCACCATCTCACCGCGGCCATCGGCCAGGCGATGATCTTCAGCCGTCTTCATGATTCCCTCGCGGCATTTGAGCGCTCCGGTTCTTCGCGTTCGCCGCAAAACTAGCCCGCGAAGCCCTTACGCGGGTCGGCTCCGGCCAACAGGCGCCCTCACCCCATGTACATGCCGCCATTCACGTCCAGCACATGGCCCGTGATGTAGGCGGCATCGTCCGAGGCGAGAAACCGAACAGCGGCCGCAATCTCCTGGTCCGTTCCCGGTCGCCCCAGCGGAATCTGCGCCAGCATTCCCTCGCGCTGCTTCTCATCGAGCACAGCGGTCATGGCCGTTTCGATGTATCCCGGTGCGATGGCATTCGCGGTGATATTCCGCGAGGCCAGCTCCCGCGCCAGCGACTTGGTCAGGCCGATCAGTCCCGCCTTGCTCGCCGCATAATTCGCCTGTCCCGCCTGCCCCGTTTCGCCCACCACGCTGGAAATGTTGATGATCCGTCCCCACCGCGCCTTCAGCATCGGGCTCAGCATCGCCTGGGTCATCAGGAAGGTGCCCGTCAGATTCGTTTGCAGCACGTCGTCCCAGTCGGCGCGCTTCATGCGCAGCGTCAGCGTGTCCCGCGTGATCCCGGCGTTGTTCACCAGGATTTCCACGCTGCCGAAGTGGCCGATCGCCGCCCTGGCACACGCCTTAATGGACTCCTCGCTGGCCAGATCCAGCGGAAAAACCGCCGCGCTGCCTCCAAATGCGGCGATCTCGGCCGCCACTTCGTTCAGTTTGGATTCGTTGCGGGCGGCGATTGCAACGCGCGCTCCAGCCTGTGCCAGCGCCACAGCGCAGGCGCGTCCAATCCCCTGCGACGCCCCGGTTACCAGTGCGGTTCTACCCTCAAATGCGGACATGGCTATTAGCCTACAGCAGGCGAAGTTTTGTCCGGAACTGCCCCGCCAGGGCAAATCTGCTGATCTGAATCCTAGGTCGTCCCCGCCGGAACCGGCGTCCCAGCCGTGTGGGCCGCCCATGAAGGCAGCGGCTCCAGCGCCCACACATACACCACCAGCTCGCGGCTGTACTGGAGCAGTGGCTTCGTCTCCGGCAGCTGAATGCCGTGCGCCTTCGGCAGATTGTTCACCTCGAATTCCGCCTCCGCCATTTCCAGAGGCCACGGCAGGTGATGGATATTCACCCGTGCAATGCCTCCTCCGCCGGTCGTCGTAAACAAGGCATATCGCTCCGTCAGAAAGCTCTCCAGCCCGCCCTTCACGCACGGTTTTCCCAGGCTCCGGTAGCGCGCCCTGAAGTTGGCGTGCGGCCGGCTTACCAGACGCTCGCTGCTGTAGAGAATCTCGCGGTCTTCCTCCCTGCCTTTGTCGATCTTCATGTGTGCCCAGTAGTAGGGCAGATGGAAGAACATCCGCGCCGTGGCTACGGCAAACGGGTTGGCCGCATCCAGCGAGAAAAAGTACACCCCCGGCTGGTTCGAATGCCGGTCCCGCACATACGTCCGCAGATTCAGCTCCGGAAATCGTGGGGCGCCCGGAATCCGCGGCATCCACCGAAAGCGGATCTGGTCCATCCAGAACGGCACCACCCCCACCCACGCCGAGCCGTCGAATGTATCCACCGCGAGCTGATCGGGAATCAGCGGCGTAATGGCAGCCGCCGGTATCGGCCAGTGGGCGAACAGCAGGTCGTTCCAGCGCTGCGTCATCACCCACGCCGATTTAGGCATGGGCCAGGGCCGGTGTTCGGTGGTGGAAAGTATCCTGTTCATCGTGCGAGCCGCTTTGCGAGGGCTTTCCCCTCGCAGAAGTTGAACAAAACACTCCTATGTTACGCGCGTTTCCGCATGGCGATGCAAAACACCTCCCGGCTTTCCCTTCCAGCTTTCCAGCCGAATATCCTCCGCCCCTGGGTTTAGGATTCCTTCATGCCCCCGACC
>DAHVZZ010000121.1:0-2912 GCA_027323785.1 Acidobacterium sp.
CCGGGCGGCGGACGCGGAGGGACTTTTCCGGCTTGACGTGGAGGCGTTTTGCGGCGAGTGGGCGGAGGTGTCCGCGGAAGATGCGGTTGCGGCTTTTGGCCAGCTCGGCGTTCAGCTCGGCTCCGGCGAGGACGGCGAGCGAGGTGAGATAGATCCAGAACATGACGGCGAAGATGGCGCCGAGGCCGCCGTACATTTTTGAGTAGCGGGCGAAGTGGTCCATGTACCAGGCGATGCCGATGGAGAAGGCAAACCAGATGGGAGTGGCAAAGAGAGCGCCGGGGAGGGTGGAGGCGAAGCGCTGCCGCATGTTGGGGCCGAGGAAATAGATCAGTTCCAGACCGATCAGGTAGCAACCGAAGACGCATGCATAGCGGATGAGATTCCAGAGGCTGACGACGACGGAGGGCAGAGAGACGAACTGATCGAGGAAGCGGGAGAATTCGGGGCCGAGAACAACGGCGAGCAGGGAAATGAGCAGGAAGGCGCCGCTGGTAAAAGTCATAAGGAGGGCTTGGAGGCGGTCGCGCATCCAGGAGCGCTCGCGGCAGACATCGTAGGCGACGTTGAGGGCGGCGATGAGCGAGACGAAGCCGCTGGTGGAGGACCAGAGATAGCTGATGACGGCAAACGAGAGGATGCCGCCGTGGGGCGAGAGCACGCTGGCGAAGAGTCTGTCGACCAGGGGATAGGCATTGGGGGGAACAGCGAGGGCAATCATTTCGAGCAGGTGCGGACCAAAGCCGGGGAGGTGGAGCACGGAGAGCAGGGAGACGGCGGTCATGAGCAGCGGCACGGAGGACATGAGCAGCCAGAAGGCGACATCGCCGGCGACGTCGAGCGCGTGCGTGCGGAACATTTCGTGGACGACGATATTCCCGAGGTGAAGGGCCTCGCGCCAGGTGAGGTGCGCGCGGTGGCGCAGCCGCGCGACCGGAGGGTGGCTGTGGCGGAGGTGCGCGATTTTTCGCAGGGCAGGGAAGTCGCTCACGGCTGTTCGGCCACCGGGATGAGCGCGAAATCCGCAAATGCCCGGAAATGGCCGCTATGGAGTGCGATGAAGCCGGGGCGCAGACGGATGTGTTGCGGCGAATCGAATCTAACACTTGCCTCAGGCGGAGATTTCTGCGATACATGGATGGTCCTTCCCAGGAGCAAAACAATGCAACGCAAAATGGCCCGGATGGTTGTGCCGGCGATTTTTTGTGCGTTTCTTCTTGCAGCCGCGGGCGCATGCGCGCAGAGCGGGCAGGAGGTTTCGTTTCCCGCAGGCGGCGAGACGGTTCACGGAATGCTGTATCTGCCGGCAGGCGGAGGTGTGCATCCGGCGGTGGTGGTGGTTCACGAATGGTGGGGGCTGACGCCGTGGATGAAGCAACAGGCGAAAGAACTTGCCGCGCAGGGCTACGTGGCCCTGGCCGTGGATCTGTACCGGGGGCGGGTGACGACCGATCCGCAGGTCGCGATGCAGCTGATGCGCAGCCTGCCGAAAGCGCGGGCCGTGGCAGATCTGAGCGGGGCGGTGCGATGGCTGGACAGCCGTAAGGATGTGGATCCAAACCGCATGGGTGCGATTGGCTGGTGTATGGGCGGCGGATTTGCGGCGGATCTGGCGGTGGCCGATCCGACGCTGAAGGCGGTGGTGATCAATTACGGAGAGCTGCCGACAAAGCCGGCCGAGCTGGAGCGCATTCACGCCGCGGTGCTGGGGACGTTTGGGGGAGAAGACCAGGTGATTCCTCCGGCGGCGGTTCATGCATTCGAGACGGAGCTGAAGCGGCTGGGAAAGAACGTGAGCGTGAAGATCTATCCGGATGCGGGGCACGCGTTCGAGAATCCGAACAACAAGGGTGGGTATCGTCCGGCCGACACGGCGGACGCGAAGGCGCGGGCAAAGGACTTTCTGGCGAAGTACCTGAAACCGGGACAGAAGGGCTGAAGGTCTGAAGCTGGCGGAGGGTTACGCAGGTAATCTTCCAGCGGAAGGCCGGGCGGGACGCACCACGGGGTCAGTTTTATGGGGAATCAATAAGATAAGAGCAACCGGCGGGGGTCTCCATTGACGAAATCAGCAGTATTTTTTAGCACATAAGTACCTTTAGTTTGTGCATGGGTTACCGAGCCGCGTGAAAATATAGCTTGCACTTCGGTTCAGGACGTGTTAACTATGCAGCCAACACAAATAAAAAGACCTGGTCTGCGCTGCCCAGGGGAAAGTACGATCGGGGAAGCACGACGATGAAAATTGGAACCACGATTCGCAGTTACCGGTTGCAAAAGGGCCTGTCGCAGGGAGACATTGAGAAGCGGACGGGGCTGCTTCGGTGCTATTTGTCCAGAGTGGAGAACGGGCATACGGTGCCGTCCCTGGACACGCTGGCGAAGATTGCGTCGGCGCTGGAACTTCCGCTGGCTCAGTTGTTTGCGGAGGACGGCCTGGGCCGGCAACTGCAGGCGCAGAAGCTTTCCGACGACGAACTGCGGTTTCTGACGCAGATTCGGCGGTATTCGACGAATCTGAACGACAGCGACCGGAAGCTGCTGCTGGCGATGGTGAAGAAGTTCGCCGCGACAGCGACCCGGTAAGAGACAGGAGGCAGGCCGGAGCCTGGCCGCCGTGGCCGGGGCTCTCCGGTGGCCGCTCCCGCGCCCGCGGGAGGAGGCGGAGGCCGCAGCTCTAGCGGACCGCGCCGAGGTAGAAGGAGTGTATCCCCCAGGCGAAGAGCAGCAGGATAAAGGCGCCGGCGGCGACAGCGATGGCACGGCGGCGGATGAATGTGGCGCGTGGGGCTCCGATGCGCGGGACCAGGGGCAGACCGAAGAGAATGCCGCTCAGGAATCCGCCGAGATGGGCCATGTTATCGATCTTGATGGTGGATTGAAAGACGAGTAGTCCGCCGTCGATGACAAAA
>DAHVZZ010000220.1:0-1854 GCA_027323785.1 Acidobacterium sp.
CTTTTGTTTCCTGCAGCCTGTCTTAGTGCCGGAAGTGCCGCATACCCGTCAGCACCATCGCCACTCCCAGCCGGTCCGCCGCCGCAATCACGTCGTTATCCCGCACCGAGCCGCCAGGCTGGATCACCGCCGTTGCGCCCGCCGCGGCCACCGCCTCCAGCCCATCCGGAAACGGAAAGAACGCGTCGGAAGCCGCCACGCACTCGTTCAGCGGCAGCACCGCCTTCATCGCGCCGAACTTCGCCGCATCCACCCGGCTCATCTGGCCCGCGCCCACGCCGATCGTCTGCCCATCTTTCGCATACACAATCGCGTTCGACTTCACATGCTTGCAAACCCGCCACGCAAACAGCAGCGACTTCAGCTCTTCTTCCGTCGGCTTCCGCTGCGTCACGATCTTCAGCTCCTCCAGTGACACCCGCCCGCGGTCCGCATCCTGCAGCAGCAACCCGCCGGACACATTCTTCACCACGCGCTTCGCCTTCGCGTCCTTCACCACCACCAGCCGCAGATTCTTCTTTGCCGAAAACCGCTTCAGCGCTTCCGCCGTGAACCCCGGTGCGGCAATCGCCTCCACAAACAGCGCAGCCATCTCTTCCGCCGCCTCGCCGTCCACCTCCCGATTCACCCCGATCACGCTCCCAAACGCCGACACCGGATCGGCCACCAGCGCCTTCCGGTAAGCGTCCAGCACATCCTGTCCCGTCGCCGCGCCGCACGGGTTGGTGTGCTTAATAATCGCCACCATCGGCTCGTCGAACTCCTGCGCCAGCTCCCAGCACGCGTCCAGATCCACCAGATTGTTGTAGCTCAGCTCCTTGCCCTGCAGCTGCTCGGCGCCCGCAATCCCCAGCCCCGATCCATCCGCGTACAGCGCCGCATTCTGGTGCGGATTCTCTCCGTACCGCAGCGTCTGCGCCATTGGATACGCGATCCGCAGCGCCTTCGGGAACTCGTCGCCCATCTTCACCGGCTCGTCCATCGCCGCCGTCGCAATCCGCTCCAGCGTATTGGCAATCGCCGTATCGTACGCCGCCGTTGCCGCAAACGCCGCCTGCGCCAGCCGCCACCGCGTCTCCAGACTCAGCGCCCCGCCACTGGCCTTCAGCTCCTCGCCCAGCGCCGCATAGTCCTCCGGAGCCGTCACAATCGCCACATCCTCAAAATTCTTCGCCGCCGAGCGCACCATCGAAGGCCCTCCGATGTCGATGTTCTCGATCACCTCGCCCAGCGTCACGCCCACCTTCGCCGCCGTCTTCTCAAAGGCGTACAGATTCACCACCACCATGTCGATCGGCTCAATCCCGTGCTTCGCCGCCGCCTCGCGATGTTCCGCGTTGCCCCGCCGGTGCAGAATCCCCCCATGCACCTTCGGGTGCAGCGTCTTCACCCGCCCCTCGAACATCTCCGGAAACCCGGTCAGCTCCGCCACATCCTTCACCGCCAGGCCGGCATCCCGCAGCGTCCGCGCCGTTCCGCCCGTCGACACCAGTTCCACCCCATACCCGGCCAGCTGCCGCGCAAAATCCACCAGGCCAGACTTGTCCGTCACGCTCAACAGCGCACGGCTGATCTTCTTCTCTCCGCTCACAGTTCTCTCCGGAAATCCGGCCCTGATCCAGGGCCTCTGTCTTTGCTGCGTCTATATGAAAATTGTAATCAATGCCTCGCCTTTTCTCGCCGCCTCCCGCCCAATTCCTTCGCGTTCGCGGCCCTCTTCCCTGTTACCATCGAATCGTTCTCCAATGAGCCAATATCACCTGATTATTGCGATCTTCGAATTCGCCGTCCTGGTTTTCTCCCTCAGTCTTCATGAAGCTGCTCATGCCTGGACCGCCTCTCGCCTCGGCGATC